>CAJQQR010000077.1 GCA_905480545.1 uncultured Pirellulaceae bacterium | reverse complement strand
GTGTATGCGGCAGATCGAGTTCGGAATCTATCTGCGGTTTGGATGGGTGGAACACTTGGCTGCGCTCAATGCCATGACCACAAGTACGATCCGTATACGGCCAAGGACTTCTACTCGATGGCCGCTTTCTTTGACGATATTGATGACGAGGAGCATTTCAGAAACGGAACCAATTCCTTGCCGACCCGGCGAAATCCGGAACTCATTGTCCTTACGCAGGAACAAAGAGCAGAGCTTGAAGAACTGAATAAGCGATTGGCGGCTATTCAAACAAAAATGGCAAAACTGTCCAACAGACCTGAATCGAAAACTGCATTAACGGAGTTGGAAAAACAAAAGATTGAAGTCGAGAATTTGATCGCGACGCTTAATAAATCAGGTCGCCCAACGATGATCGTGAGGACACTTGCCGAGCCTCGCAAAACTAAAATCTTACCGCGTGGGAATTTTCTTGATGAATCAGGCGCCGTTGTTTCACCAGCCATTCCGGATTTCCTTAAAGCGATTGGCAGGCTTAACGGCGAATCCCAAGCCACCCGACTGGATTTGGCGAACTGGCTAACCGATACAAAATCGGAATCTGGTTTGTTGACAGCCAGAGTGTTCGTTAATCGCATGTGGTATTTGTTATTTGGCAAAGGCCTAACGCCAAACTTGGATGACTTTGGTGGACAGGGTCAACCGCCGATTCATCCAGAACTGCTCGATAATTTGGCGATCGAATTTGTTAACTCTGGATGGGATGTAAAAAAGCTAATCGAGACGATTGTTTTGTCGCGAACTTATCAATCCTCATCGATCACGATTAAAGAACTCCAAGAGAAAGATCCGGAAAATATCTATTTTGCACGGCAGTCGCACGTTAGATTGCCGGCGGAATTCATCCGTGACAACGCACTAGCGGTAAGTGGTCTGCTCATAAAAAAAGTGGGGGGCGGAAGCGTCAAACCGTATCAGCCGCCAGGCTATTACAGGAATCTGAATTTTCCGATGCGAAAATACTCACATCATGCTGATCAGCGGCAGTACCAACGAGGTGTTTACGTCCATTGGCAACGTCAGTTTCTGCATCCCATGCTCAAGGCATTTGATGCTCCGCGGCGGGAGGAATGCACGGCCGAACGCTCAAAGTCCAACACGCCGATCGCCGCATTGGTGCTGCTCAATGATCCGACGTTTGTTGAGTCGGCCATTGCCTTCGCCGAAAACATCTCGGCAAAACAACTTGCAAAAAAAGAAGCCATTGTCTTGGCGTTCGAGATTGCGATGTCTCGGTCACCCGATGAATTTGAAACAAAAGCGTTAACTCAACTTTATGATTTCAATCTTGAAGCGTTCAAGAAAGATGAAGCTGCGGCGGAAAAATCTGTAACGGTCGGTATGCGAACGGCAAGCAAAGAACACAATGTTGTGCAACTTGCGGCGTTGACTCAGGTTGTTCGAGCGATTTTTAATCTCGACGAATTTGTCAGCCGCAGATAAGGGTACTGCACAGCGATCATGTGCTGGAACTTTTCGATCATGGCGTGAGCCATTTGATTTTCTGCCTTCATCATTTGGAATCATTCATCGTGTCTGCTGCAATCGTTTGTGAAAATCTCACCAAAACCTATCCTGGACGCCCACCCGTAGAGGCCGTTCGCGGAATCAATCTTCGAATTGAAACCGGAGAGTGCTTTGGATTGTTGGGACCCAATGGTGCCGGAAAAACTACGACGGTAGAAATCCTGGAAGGGATTATGCCTCAGACGTCGGGAAACGTAGAAATACTGGGGATGAATTGGCATGATCATTCGATGCAGATTCGCGAATCGATCGGCATTTCACTCCAGGAGACGAAATTCGCGGAGAAACTCTCCGTTGGTGAAATCTTGACGTTGTTCGGTAGCTTTTACGAAGCTGGGATAACCACCGACGAGGCGATTGCCCGTGTCGGATTGCAGGAGAAAAAGAAGGCCTGGATGAAAACCCTAAGCGGAGGTCAGAAACAACGTTTGGCCGTTGCGTCTGCGATTATCGGCAACCCAGAATTACTCTTTCTCGACGAACCCACCACTGGCCTGGATCCGTCCAGCCGCCGACAACTATGGGACATTATCTCGTCATTTAAAAAAGAAAATCGCACCGTCCTCCTGACGACTCATTACATGGAAGAAGCGGAACAGCTGTGCGATCGTGTCGCGATTATTGATCGAGGGAAGGTTATCGAACAGGGAACACCTCGGGAATTGATTTTGCGATTGGGTGGTGACACGATGATTGAATTTTCGATTGCAGAAAACCAAAATTCAGCATTGGTGGAATCGCTATCTCAAATGGACGTGGTTTCGCAAATCACTTTCGAAAAAGAACACTATCTTCTTTGTGGCAACGATGCGGACACTCTACTGCCTGCACTGACCTCAGCACTTCAGACTTTCAACTGCCGACTCACTAATTTGTCGACCCGCAATCTTGGACTGGAAGATGTTTTTGTATCGTTGACCGGGCGGTCAATCGAAGACGACGTTGAGCAGCCAGAACCGGACGATAAAAGCAGTCTGATTTCTGATTGAAAACAACACTTCCAATGGGCCTGCTGCTTAGAAACGAGCGATCTCGGACTGCACCATCCACAAATCAACCGAATCGGTGCCCGTTTAATCGCTACAGAAAAACTCAAAATAATTCTGTAACATGTCCCCCGAATCTTCGCTTTGGAAATGTACCAACTGCGGTGCGATAACTATTTCTAGCGAGGAGAGCCTTATCATGCGACGAAAACATTACCTAATGTTGGCTGCAGCATCAACACTTGGCACAATTATCAGTCAACTGATTGGAATGTAATCGACTATGGTCTACCAGAGACGCGGATATTACCCCATCAAAGGGACGATTTCGCAAAAAAAGCACGAATCCAAAGACTGGATTCACGCTTCTTAATGTAATTTTCACCAGCGTGACGCAGGCTTGTGAAACCTGAACCCAGAATCCAGAACCCAGAATCCAGAGTCAAATGAAGGATCGCTTATTCGTAATCGCGAACTCGGCGTGCAATCGCTTCGCCCAATGCGACCCGAACACTTTCGATGGTAACTCGGTCAAAAACCTGCTGAAAGAATCCGGAAACAATCATACGAATGGCTTCGCGACGGGTGTAACCGCGGCATTGAGCGTAAAAAATCAATTCTTCATCAACCCGACCGCTGGTTGATCCGTGCGTGCAGCGAACGTCATCCGCCTCGATTTCCAAACCAGGAATCGAATCGGCTCGAGCCGTTCGGGAGAGCAATAGATTATCGTTTCGCTGATAACCGTCCGTTTTTTGTGCTTTCTGGTCAACCTTGATCATGCCACGCCAAACCGTTCGTGAATGATCCTGCAAAGCACCTTTGTAGAGGAAGTCGCTCGTGCAATTTGGGCTGACATGATGTTGCAGTGTGTGGTACGAGAGATGCTGTTTATTTTCGGTAAACATGACGCCGTTGACTTGGCAATTGGCCCCCTCTCCAACAAGTCCAACGTGTTGATTCACTTTCGCAAGCCGTGACCCCAACGCACCGATCGTCCATTGCAAATTCGCGTCGCGACCAACAAGAGCTTTTTGATGAGCAAAGTGCCAAACCTTTTGACTCCAGTCTTGCAGATTGACAAATCGAAGGTTGGCTCGATCACCAACAATCATTTCGATCCCACCGCAGTGGAATCCCGTTGCGGTTTCTTCTGTACTCGATGATTCAGAAAGCAATGTCGCTTCCGCACCATCTTCCAAAATCACCAGTGTATGTGCCATATCGACACCACCGTCACTTAGAATACTGTGCGAGTGAAATGGCTGATCAATCGTTACGTTTCGGGGAACAAAAAGCACTGTACCCGAGGACCAACAAGCAGCATGCAACGCGGCAAATCGATCGAGATCGGTCCGGAGCGCTTTCTTGAAGAGGTATTTTTCAACGATTTCAGGATAGTCTTTTGCCAATGCGGCGATGCTTCCGAAAACAACACCCTTGGCTTTCAATTCGTCGCTCAGATCCGATGTTACCGGAGTTCCGTTGAACGAGGTCGATGCACCTCCAATGTCGACACCTTTTGAAAGTTGCCCTTGAGGGATATCCATGCCGGTCGTTTCGCCAGTTGGGAACCCGAATTTTTCAAGATTGAACATTCGAATATCGGTTCGCATCCACTCTTCGTCTTTTTGCGTGGGCCAACCCATTTCGGTAAATTGAGCCCAAGCCGAACGCCGAAGATCGACAAGCCAACCCGGCTCGTCACGGCTCTCAAGAAAACTGTCGAAGCCTTGGTCGTTGAAAGTAGAAACTGCTGTTGTGATCATTTTTATTTGTTCACATGGGCGATGCCGTTCAAGACGGGCCATGTGATGTTATTGAAAGAAATAGGTTAAATGTCGGGCCGTAGCGATTCAATTGACGACAACGACAAATTTTTCGAATTCGAGAGCTTCGGTGGAAGCAAACTTTGTTATTTTGCGGCGCGATAAAAGCGAACCAATGCGGCCGATAATCCACCGGCCGCGGCGTGTTCAAATCCTCTTAACCCACCGAGCCTTCCATTTGAAGCTGGATCAAACGATTAAGCTCGACAGCGTATTCCATTGGAAGCTCTTTCACGAGCGGTTCGATAAATCCATTGACGATCATTGTGCTCGCTTCCGCTTCTGATAATCCTCGACTCATCAGATAGAACAACTGCTCTTCACCGATCCGCGAAACGCTCGCTTCGTGACCTATCGAGACGTCTTGTTCGGCAATTTCGATGTAGGGATAGGTATCGCTGCGGCTGGTGTCATCCAAAATCAACGCGTCACATACGACGTTGCATTTTGAATTGGTAGCACCCTTTTCGACCTTTGCCAAACCGCGATAGCTGCTTCGACCGCCGTTCTTTGAAATCGATTTTGAAATGATCTGCCCGGTTGTGTCTTTCGCACAATGAACCAATTTCGCACCGGCATCCTGATGTTGGCCTTTTCCGGAAAAAGCGATCGACAAAATCTCGCCACGAGCGCCCGGCTCCATCATGTAAACCGCCGGGTACTTCATCGTCAACTGGCTTCCAAGATTTCCATCAACCCACTCCATCGTTGCATCCTGATAAGCATACGCACGCTTTGTCACAAGGTTGTAGATGTTGTTCGCCCAGTTTTGAATCGTCGTATAACGACAACGAGCATTCTTTTTGACTACGACTTCAACGACCGCCGAGTGTAGACTTTCGGTGGTATACATCGGAGCAGTACAACCTTCGACATAGTGCACCTGAGCACCTTCGTCGACGATGATCAACGTCCGCTCAAACTGACCCATATTCTCCGCATTGATTCGAAAATAGGCCTGCAGTGGAAAATCGATTTTCACGCCGGGTGGAACGTAGATAAACGATCCGCCGGACCAAACGGCGGAGTTCAACGCAGCGAACTTGTTGTCCTCTGTCGGGATGATCTTGCCGAAGTACTCACGTAACAATTCAGGATGTTCGCGAACCGCGGTATCCGTGTCGGTGAAGATGACCCCTTTTTCGGTTAGGTCACTCTTCAGTGAACCGTAAATGACTTCACTTTCGAACTGAGCTTTCACACCAGCAAGGTATTCGCGTTCTGCCTGCGGAATCCCTAATTTTTCAAAAGTGTCTTTGATCTCCTCAGGAACGTCGTCCCACGATTTCCCTTGTTCGTTGGTGGGCTTGAGGTAGTAAAAAATGTCTTGGAAATTCAAATCGATTGCACCGCCCCATTTAGGCATCGGCTTGGACTCGAAAACTTCAAGTGCATGCAACCGAAATTCACGCATCCAATCGGGCTCATTTTTCATATCCGAAATCTGGTTCACGATCTCGGCATCGATCCCTTTGCGAGCCTTAAAAACTGCTTCTGATTCGGTGCGAAAATCGTACTTTTGGATATCTCCAATTTCATCGTTTACGTCGGTTGCCATTTTAATCTTTATCTAATAATTAATTTTGAATTACTTAAATCACAAATCGAATTGAAACTTGATTCAGGATCGTTACCAAAACGGTTAACGCTATCGAGGTTTACCATTACGCAGTCAACGATTCTGCGTCTTCCATTTCAACATTGTCCGCCGAAGCGTCCGGATACGTCGTTCGAATTCGGTCATAGCCGCTGGTGTAAAGTTCTTGAGCAAGTTCAGCCCCACCGGTTTCAACGATTCGACCTCCAAGAATAACGTGAGCAAATTCAGGCGGATTGGATTCCAGAAGTTTGTCGTGATGAGTGATGATTAACAAACCCATCTTGTCGCGTCCAATTTCCGCGATGCTTTGACTGGCAAGCTTGACCGCGTCAGCATCCAAACCGCTATCCGTTTCGTCAAGGATCGCAAACTTTGGACTTAACATCGCCAACTGCAGGATCTCTGCACGCTTCTGTTCACCACCGGAAAATCCGTCGTTCACATAACGTCGGGCGAATTCAGTGTTCATTTTCAACTGATCCATTTTCGACTTCAATTCTTTGCGAAAGTCTTTCATTGCGATCAAGTCTTCGCCCTCTTTTCGCTCAGGGTTTCGAACGTTGGATGTTGCGTGACGAAGGAAGTCGGCCATCTTTACACCCGGTACGGCAACCGGACGCTGGAACGCCATAAAGATTCCGGCACGCGCCCTCTCGTCGGCTTCCATTTCCAAAACGTCGACACCGTTCAACTCGATCGAGCCAGAGGTTACTTCGTACTTCGGATGCCCCATAATCACTAACCCAAGAGTGCTTTTGCCGCTTCCGTTGGGTCCCATCAGCGCGTGAGTTTCGCCCTTTTTGATGGTCAGGTTCACACCCTTTAGAATGGGCTTGCCTTCGACAGAAACGTGAAGGTCCGAGATTTTGAGAATATCGATATTTTGTGCGTCGCTCATTCTGATTACTTGGAGTTCTAAATTTTAAGTGGATTAATGTATTTCTCGAGTGATGAAGTTCCGCGAAAGAAACGTTGCTTCAAAAGTCGTCTTCATAAAAAGCTTTAGTTACTGCTGAGTTGTTTGATCCATCCGGATTCGGACGGCGATTGTGAATCGGCGGCGTCACTTTCAGGAAGATTTGCTTCAAGTTGGAACGAGCAGCAATCGGAATCGCCACCCTTGTGATCGCAGCGGTTGAATCCGACGCCGCATCCGGCCAACTCGGAAAACATCGCCTGCTCCATTTCACAAATCAAATCGTCTTTTTCGGATAACCCTGGATAGGGGCACCCGTGCAAATTCAAAACGGGCAACAGCGATTTCTCGCCTGCAACCGTTTCCGCTTCCGAATTTTCGCCATTTTCTTCGCCATTTCCATTGACGACTGCAAAATCAACCGTCATGGGAATACCGCGACTTTCGAAGAACGTCGCAATTGAATTCGCACGATCCTTTACTGAATCTGGATCGTTCGGATCAAGGTTCAAACTCCCGATTTCGTCCTTGTATTTCGACGCCAATCGCTTGGCGATTCCCTGAATCACCGAAGAACGAATGGAAACGTCTTCGATGGCGCGAACTTCATCCCAAACAACGGTTGCCAAATCAGAGAAATTTTGTCCAGCACTTTCGCGACCTTTTCTCGTCAGCGAATACATGTGGTTGGGTCGCCCACGCGAAAGCCTTACCTCTTCCCGAGATATGAGTTCTGCCGCGAGCAATCGTGTTAACCGTTGACGAACTGCTGTTTCCGTCACTTTCATCAGCGTCGCCAATTCAGAAACCGACTTGCGACCCTGTTTTTGCAGGATCCCAATCAATTGCCGGTCATTTTCGTTGAATGTGGCCATTTGTCAGAAAGGTCGCCGAAATGTTGAGTTTCACGCCATCATAATGTTTTTAGCATTTTACACAACTGAATATACGTAAAAGATTTTTGGAAGATTCAGATTTATGCTTTAACGGATATTTCGCGGCCGTTGCCTGACGTAAACCGTTGACTTTGAATGGGTTATCACTTACCGTGAGACTGCCAAAAATCGGGCAAAAATCCGTCTTTCATTCGATTTTGCAGTTTTTTCGTGGCCACCACGAGATCCGCTGTGAAGTGTCAAAACTGGAGTCCTTATGTCCTTGAAAACGTTATTTTCAAGCAAGATTGCGACATTTTTTCTGGTCGCCGTGCTTTTTGCGAATACGCAGCTTGCTATATCGCAAGAAGATGCATCTAAAACAGCCGAACCCAAAGCCGCTCCCACGAATTCGGCTCCCATCCAAGCGCCAGAAAATACAGCGGGCGATCAAGCAACGGATCCAAAGCCGACAGCCGGCGTTGCCGATGCGGAAGAAAAGGTGGATTCTCCTGCGGTAGTGAATGTCGAAACAGTTGGATTACAGGAGGAATGGTTTGATAACGCAAACTGGTTCAAGAACACCGACGATAAATCAAGTTCTGTTTTTGATCCAATTGATCAAAGCTTCGGAAGCATCGTTGTTGCCCCGGTCGCGTCTGTATTCTTTTTCGACGTCTACTACTTTGATAACGCTAAAGAAAAGACGTTTAAGACCGTCGCAGACCTCAAAAAGGCAATCTCAAATGCCCAAGCTGAATTAAAAAGCGTTCGGCTTGAATTGGGGCTTGACGTGCCTAAGAAAAAAGTCGAGGCGAGTGGTGATGAAAGTGCTGAGAAGAAAGAAGAAAAGGAACCCAAGTCACCAACGACCCTTCGTGACGGTTTAAAGACGAAAATCCGCGACGCGTTTAATGCGATACTCGCTTCGAAAAAAAATCCTTCGGACGACATGAAGTCCACAATGATCGCGATCAAGCAGGCTTTCTTTGCACTTGACTTTGCCATTCGACAAACCGAAGGCAAACAGGCTACCAAGGCCCAGTTAATTGTTGCCGTCGAGGCAATCACAGATCCGGTTGCCGCACTCTCCAAACAGAGCTCGCTTTCCAAAACAGATTTCGCTTGGGCACTCGCCGATATCGGTGGCTCTGCTCGCGACGATTACTATCGAGACATTGGCCGTGAAGCCGTCGACAAGATGGTTAACCAGCAAGCATCGGATCCGGCATTTACATCCATGCTGGAATCACTCGTAAATGACAAATTACTTGCCGAGGAAAATGGCGTTTATTCGGTCGCAACAAAGGAAGTAGATGGCAAAACCGTCGACGCAAGTTTTGCGGCAATTGGGATTCCATTTATTGTGATGTGGCTGGTACTTGGAGCAATCTTCTTTACTTTTCGGATGGCGTTTATCAACCTTCGAGGATTTACACATGCGATCGCGGTTACCAGAGGCGACTATGACGATCCGGGTGATCAGGGTGAAATCAGTCACTTTCAGGCGTTATCGTCCGCACTTTCTGCGACTGTAGGCCTTGGAAACATTGGCGGCGTTGCCGTAGCCGTTTCTCTCGGTGGACCGGGAGCCGTCGTCTGGATGATTCTTGCTGGATTCCTTGGGATGACCTCAAAATTCACCGAATGCACTCTCGGTCAAATGTACCGAAAAGTCGACGAGAACGGACAAGTCCTAGGTGGTCCGATGCGGTACCTATCGAGCGGTCTTGCAGAAATGAACCTTGGACTTCTCGGCAAAATTCTTGCATTCCTATTCGTCATCCTCTGTATCGGAGGAAGTTTCGGCGGTGGCAACATGTACCAATCCAATCAATCTTATTCGGCGGTCAAAGAGGCGATACCATTCTTCGCTGACAAAGCCTGGTTGTACGGTCTGATCATGGCCTTCATGGTTGGACTAGTGATTCTCGGAGGAATTAAGCGAATTGGCACCGCAGCAGCATTGATCGTACCATTCATGTGCCTGATCTATGTTTTGGGTGGATTGTTCATCATCATTTACAACGCCAGTCTCATCCCCACAGCTTTCGGAACCATGTTCTTTGATGCATTTTCATTTAAAGCTGGGTTTGGTGGATTCATGGGAATCCTGATAGTCGGTTTTCAGAGATCGGCGTTTTCCAATGAAGCTGGAACTGGATCTGCGTCAATCGCGCATTCTGCGGCAGCAACCGACGAGCCTGTTCGGGAGGGCATTGTCGCCTTACTTGAACCGTTCATTGATACAATCATCGTTTGCACAATGACCGGCTTGGTAGTTGTGATCTCTGGTGCCTATTTGGATAAGAGCCTGGAGGGTGTTGAGATCACTCAGAAAGCATTTGGCACCGTCGTTTGGTGGTTCCCGTATATTTTAACGTTTGCCGTAGTGATGTTCGCGTTCTCCACGATGATCAGCTGGAGCTATTATGGCGAGCGATGTGCCACCTGGTTATTTGGTGCCTCAGCATCCGTTCCCTACAAGTTTGTCTTTTTGGTTTTTGTCTTTTTGGGAGCAGTTCTCAAATTGAATAATGTCCTCGACTTTTCCGACCTGATGATATTGGGAATGGCATTTCCGAATATCCTGGGGATGCTATTTCTGAGCGGTAAGGTTAAACGGGGATTGGACAGCTACTGGAAAAAGCTGGATAACGGGGAATTCGACGGCAATAAAAACAAGGCTTAAACCCAAAATCTGAACGCAAGCCCTTACGCTGTAAGGGCTTGCGAATAATTCATTTTTATTCGATCAAATGCAAATATTCAGCTTAAATGATCGAATAAGAGATCGGAATCCATTGTGATTTTGGTCTTACGAAACGCAATGAACGGATTGGTTTACGACTCCCTCATCGGTATCTAAAAATGTCGCGAAAGACTTCATCTCAACACATTGCCTATACGTCACGTCGAGAAGAGCCCCTTTATATCGGTTTCGAAGAAGAAGCGAAAACTAAACAAAAGAAGCAATCGAACGGATTTGGTACGGCGGCGACCTTTT
>CAJQQR010000076.1 GCA_905480545.1 uncultured Pirellulaceae bacterium | reverse complement strand
TCGCAGGCGGAGTTTCCCGAGCAGCGTAAAAGGTTGCTCTGAGCAGCCACCCTCATCCAAGTGCGAACCATTTTCGCGTAAACTTATCCTTCTGTTTTGGCTGAATCGATTGCGTGCCGGCCGTATCAACGTTTACTTACGAAAGACCTGGCTTTTAATGGTCCAAAATGTCGGTGTCCAAAAACTTGAAGTTGATGGATTTACTATAGAGGGATACTCGCGCGCCGCGGTTCAGACTTGTTGGAGGATCCCGGAATTAAAAGTTGGATTCGATTTGGGCGCGCAGCCTTGGGATTTTATGGGAACACCGACGTGGTTTGTTTCGCATATGCATTTGGATCATTGTGCGGCTTTGCCTGTTTATATTGCACGGCGGCGAATGATGAAAATGGAACCTCCGGTGATTTACTTGCCGGAAAAAGCAGTCGATACCGTCGACAATATTCTGCGGCAGTTTAGTAAACTTGATCGAGGGCGACTTCCATGCGAATTGATTGGAATCCAACCTGGTGATGAAATTGAATTGAGCCGTGAATTGGTTGTTTCGGTGCAAAAGGCGTTTCACACCGTACCAGCGATGAGTTTTTTGGTATGGGAACGTCGAAAGAAGCTGAAGCCAGAATTCCTCGAGCTTTCCGGTGAAGAGATTAGGGATTTGAAGACGAGGGGTGTTCAGATCACGCATGAATCAAGAGTTCCTCTTGTCGGTTATTTGGGGGACAGTTCGCCGCGAGGTTTGGATGAATCTCCGGATTTGTATCGTGCGAAAATCCTGATCTCGGAGATGACATTTCTGGCCCCCGATCACCGGAAGGAGTTGATTCACAAAAATGGGCACATGCATTTGGACGACTACGTCGATCGGGCAGAGCGTTTTGAAAATGATGCCATTATCGCGGGGCATTTTAGTACGCGATATAACAAACGTCAGGCAACTCGATTCGTCGAACGCGCGTTTCCCGATATGCTTAATGGCCGATTGCATTTGTTTATTTGACTGATGGCAAATCAAAATTTCGGTCATTATTTCCTAAAGCCACCCTCCTGGATGTCATGAAGTCGAATTGCCAATGAATAACGATCCAACTGAATTGAAACGTTATATTCGGCAAATGCGATTTCCCGGAATTGGCAACGTCGGTCAACAAAAGCTGGCCGAGTCTAGAGTGGTGATTTGCGGATGCGGGGCTTTAGGATCGGTGGTGGCAAACACGTTGGCCCGAGCCGGGATTGGGTTTATCCGGATCGTTGATCGGGACTTTTTGGAACTCAATAATCTTCAGCGTCAGGTCCTTTATGACGAGGCGGATGTTGCCAGAGGACTTCCTAAGGCGATCGCTGCGGCGAACCGGTTGCGTCAAATTAACTCGGAAGTCGAAATTGAACCAATTGTCGCGGACGTCAATTTCACCAACGTCGAGGAGTTATGTGCTGATGTTGATTTGATTCTGGATGGAACCGACAACTTTGAAATCAGATTTTTGCTGAACGACGTATCTCAGAAGCTGATGATCCCTTGGATTTATGGTGGTTGCATTGGTGCTGATGGTCAAACAATGACCATTATTCCGGAACGCTCGCCCTGTTTGGCTTGCTTGATGAGCGATGGGCCGCCGCCTCCTGGGACAACACCAACATGTGATTCGGCCGGAATTTTGGGGCCAATCATAAACGTTATAGCGTCGCTGGAAGCCAATGAAGCGATCAAGATTCTATCGGGTAATCTTGAGCAAGTTAGCAAAGTCCTGTCCGTATTTGAGATTTGGGACAATCGAATGCGGCAGTTGAATTTGGAGTCGCTGAAGAATTCCGGTCAGCGGTGTAAGGTCTGCGTAGAAAAACAGTTTGATTGGCTGTCTGGGAAAAAGGGTTCGCAATCTGCGGTGCTTTGTGGGCGAAATTCGGTGCAACTTTCTTTTCCAGGTGAGCAACTTGATTTAGAAAAATTAGAAAGCGAGCTGTCAAAGTTGGGGCAGGTCACCAGAAACCAGTTCTTACTGCGGGCAGTGATCGAAGATTTTCAAATTACGCTTTTTCCTGATGCTCGAGCGATCATAACCGGAACCGAAGAGATATCGGTCGCAAAAACGGTCTATGCGAAATACGTTGGCAATTGAAGTTTCAAAAGGTTTGCGGACGTGTTTGACAATCCGGTTGATAGCTAAGGTGCAATGGATAGCGATTATTGATTTCTTTTCCAATTTGGGTGAAATTGGCGATGAGCAAAAACCTTCTTTATTCGTCCTTTAAAAATAAAGCATAAGCCTCTATAATCTTCTGTCTGTCAACAGACGGGCCCGTAGCTCAGCTGGGAGAGCGCTACACTGGCAGTGTAGAGGTCGACGGTTCGATCCCGTTCGGGTCCACTCGCAAAAAAACGTGTCAAACGCGTGCTTTTGTAGATTCTTTAAAGAACCAGGAACGAAAATGGCTCCAGTCGGACGCGTTTTCGTATGAACCGTGGAGCGGAGGCGACACGCGAGGTTGATGGTTGATGCCAATCGCGTTATTACCTCCAGCACTTATCAATGGGTTTCTTTCCCGTCGGCCGTATCTGTAAAGTTCTCGTGCACTTCTTAAATTCATCAAACTGCGGTGATACATTGACGTATGTTCACTGGTCAGCTCAGAAGATTCGCCTCGGAATTTACCGGCCAGACTGATGGGCGTGAAAAAATTGTGATCCACAGTAATTACGTGGACACGAGGTGATCCGCTGGGATTTTCCTTTGGGAGAGGCTAGGGGAACGAAGGGAGACGGGGGGCATGCGTTGACGCCACTGGTTCACCTCAGCAAAAAAAAGAGTCTAAATCCAGCATTAATAACATAATTTCGGTAAACGCTATCTTCGAAGGGAATTCGTCATGGTCCAAGTCCGCAGGCCCAGCACACCAGTTCGTTCCGACGCGGATCGCGGTGACTTTCACAGAAACTCGGCAGCAAATTTGTCTCATCACCGGGATTCTCGATCGACGTCGCAGCCGGTTTTACAACAACCAGCCCAAGGTCGATACGCTCCCAAAGATGCTGTTGTCGACTGGGTTTCGAATCAAACTGTTTCGGTCATTCAAGGAACTCCAAACGCCGATGATTTCCTTGCTGCAATTATTCGCGAAATGAAAATCCGATACTATCAGTCAGCATCCATCAAGAATTATGGCAACGCCATACGTGGGTTTCTGAATTGGCTATGCAAACCGCCCCATCGTGCCACCCGTGAAGATGTCCGAGAGTAATTGCTCTTTCTCGTCGATGCAGGGGCCAGTTCCTCTTGGGTCGCAGTCAATCTATCGGCGATACGAACTTCGTTTGACAAAATGTGCCTGCGGAAAATCACCGCCGGGCTAGTCACACCTCGCCGACCAAAAAAACTTCCCGTCGTACTCAGTCAGTTGGAAATCCGCTGACTCCTGGACGCTGCTCCAACGTATCGCGACAAACTACTGCTGGGCTTGATGTATGCAACGGGAATGCGAGTCAGCGAAGTCGCGCGCCTTCGCTTCCGGGATCTTGACTTTGATCGTTCGCTGATCAATATTTGGCAAGGAAAAGGGAGAACCGATCGTCAGGCCATGTTGCCGAGGACTTTCGAAGAGCTTCTAAAGTCTCAAGCAAAGTTGCATTCGGGCGATGATTATCTTTTCCCAACTGAAATATCAAGTCGTGGCCAGAGAAACGTACAGCCGCAATTTCAATCGCAAAGCCATCTTTCACCGCGAACGATCTCTCGAGTGATGGCCCGAGCGATGAGCATTGCTTCTATCGATAAACGAGCCACGCCCCATTCGTTGCGTCATTCTTTTGCCACACATGCGTTTGAGTCCGGCAGTGACATTCGACGTATCCAAAAGGTATTGGGGCATGTTCACATTGAGACGACGACGATCTACGTAAAAGTCGCTCAACCGATTAAGGGGCATCAGGTCCCCAGCCCTCTAGACAATTTGAATTCAAAAGACGCGAAACCTTCGGCCCCCCAATCGTTTGATCTCTCTCGTTCTGCGAAGGGCTCTCCTCAAGCCGGAAATCTAGCGATTCATTTGAAAGAAGATAACACATCCGAACAGGCTATTCCGCAGGTTAAAGTGACATTGGAAATTTGCAATGGTGATCGACCGGTGTTTTTTACCGGAATTATTGCCAAGCAAGTTCGCGCTGATTGGATCACGCTTGAGATTCCTCCGTTGGATGCTTGGCGAAAGGAGATGA
>CAJQQR010000075.1 GCA_905480545.1 uncultured Pirellulaceae bacterium | reverse complement strand
AAATTGGCAGATTCGCCAATGATCGAAAGTCGAACTTGCCAATACTCCAACACTCCTGACGGACATTACATTATCGACCGTCACTCGCCCACCAACGCTTGGGTGGTCGGTGGTGGCTGCGGACATGGTTTTAAAATGGGGCCCGTTATCGGCGAGATTGTGGGAAACGCAATCATAAATCAGCAGATGCCTGCCCCAATGTTTGGCCTTGATCGGCTAAACGCCGCATCGGAGAGGTGCACACAATTCGACCACTCTTAGTTTAAGAGTTTCGCTTTACCGACTTGCACGATGCCGATGTCGCTCAAGACGAAGCAACAATTAATCGTTTGGTTTCGAAAGCCCGACCATCTCAAGTAATTTAAGCGCATTGGTTGTGGGAGAGATTCCCTTCCGCATAACATAATCAAACGACATTTCTTTCTTTCCATCGTTTCCGTCGTTGAAGAATTCGCGAAAGTGAACGGTCTCACATTTTTTTGCAATCGCGTCAGCCTCGGCAAGTTCTAAATCATGGGTCGAAATTGCCCCAATCGCATTGGCATTCAGCAAATGCTGACAAACACTAATGACTGCGATCTGACGTTCACGAGAATTAGTACCCTGAAGAATTTCGTCCAGCAAGTAAAGCAAAGTGCGATTCGGATTGGTTTGTAAGTCCTCTGCTTCGATGGTAATTTGTCGGAGACGTTTCAACTCCGCCATGAAAAAAGAAATACCGTCCGAAACGGAATCGCCAATCCGCATACTGGTTTCAATTTGAACGGGTGGCATCTGCAATTTACTTGCACAAACGACCGAACCGGCCTGTGCCAACACGGCATTCAACCCTATCGATCGCAACAATGTGCTTTTGCCCGACATATTCGAACCTGTTACCAACAAAATCGTCTGCTGAGGACCGACCGTTACATCATTTGTTACACGATCCTGATCGCTCAACAGCGGATGACCAATTTCGGTGGCCGTAAACGCATCACATGACTCGACCTTCGGAAAAACCCAATTCGGCTGATGAAATGCCAAATTTGAAAGTGAAGCAAGGGACTCCCAGCGAGCCAATCCATCGAGCCAACCACTGACACGCGATGCGTATTGTTTGTGCCAGGATTCCAGCCATGTAAGAGTGTGACAATCAATCAAAAAGAAAAACTGCAGAATGATGTAGGGCAGGAACATCAATCCAGAGCGTCGCATTTGTGCCAATCCGATAATCGTTTGCAGCTTCTGCGCACCAATTACCGCATTTTTGTTTCCGGTCGACAGTGCATCCTGGATCTCACACAGCATTTTCGAGTTGGCATTGAGCTTCTTCGAGAGCCGGAACAAATCGACGTAAATTGAAACGTCACGTTGTCGATAACCGACCGAATTGAATATCTTGTGAATCGATCCACTGAAAATAACGGTAATAAAAAAATTGATGGCAAAAAGCGCAGTTCCAATGCCTCCCAAAATCATCTTGGGTGAATTGGGGATCAAAAAAGTCGAAACCACAATCACCATGCCAATTGCAGAAAAGATAGAAAGCCACTTCAGCCAGGAGTGTTTCTCAAGCCATAACTCACCGCTTGCCCACTCCAGCAAATCGTCAGGGTCGGTTTGCGCTTCGGAGACAAACTGCGACAACAGTTGCAGTTCTTCACGTAGCTCCACACCGTCTTTTAAATCCGCAACTGCAGCTTGCCGCTCCAAAATCTCACTCGGTTCAGCGGGATCCAAAACCCACTTCGCCAATGTCCGGACGCCAAGCGGCGTTTGCGCAATGTTCAAAATCTTGAATAGAGATGCCCTACCAAACAGGTCAAGATCTTTGGAAAGGTGAAACCGATCATCCGGAACGTTTACGCGTGCTTGAGGTAGCTTTTCCCAATCACGAGCAATGCGAGACGCTTGGTCCTTGTTGATTTTGAGACGGATCAAATCCAAATTTTGCTGAAACAGAAACGTCTCATGAAACGCTGCCAGACCAATTAACATAAGCAATGGGATTGCAGGAACAATATAAGCCCAGACCCCCGTGAAGACTTCTGTAAGTGAACCGATCGCGAATAATGCCGTGAGAAGAAACAGGACTCCGCGGCCCAAGCCAATCAAGCCGGCGGAACGGTTTCGCCAGAAAATGGCTCCATTCAGGGCCGCTATTTTCTGTTCGTAGTATTCTGCTTGATGATTCAATGGTGGACCGGAGGTAAAAACAAATCTTGAATTTTAGCAAATCGATTCTGTTCGCGAGAATTGAAAACTTATCAGAACCGAATGTGAAATCGTAGCCGAATTCACGTTTTTCAGGAAAAGCTAAAGAACGCAAGGTACGACAAACACTTCGAGACACCAATTCATAAAAAATTCGGGGAAAACCCACGAAAATTCCCAACAAATTTAAATGAATATCGAAACTCCAGCTTGGCCAAGATTATGGTGAAAGATGTGAGTTAGACCGCGAACGGTTGGTTGATACCTTGGATCGCACTATCTTCTATCCTTTGAGGACAAAGAAATTTAGTAAGTTCTTACCCTGATTCGATTGCAAGCTGCAATTGCTACAATCGAGTTCTTTGTGCGAACACTTATATAGCCCTTTTGAGCTGAGACTTGATGGCGAATCAGTTTGGTCAACAATTCGAAAACATGCCCAATTCGAAGGCAGTAGAATCAACGCCGTCAGACTTGGCAACTGCGAAACCGACGGGCCCTCAACCGTTAATCGAGCTGCGCAACATCGACAAATTCTATGGCCAGACCAAAGTACTAGATGATGTATCGATTAGTCTAAAGCCCGGTGTGACGGGACTACTCGGCCCAAACGGCGCTGGTAAATCGACGTTGATCAAGGTCATCCTTGGTTTGGTCCGCATCAGCGGGGGCAGCGGAAACGTGATGGGCCATGACCTGCTTTCTTCGGGAAGGGAAATCCGAAACTTGATCGGTTACATGCCGGAAGATGATTCATACATCGCCGGCATGCAAGGAATTGAATTGGTTCGTTATGCGGCTTGCTTGTCGGGAATGACCAACGTTGAAGGCTTGCGTCGTTCGCATGAAATCCTGGACTACTGTGACGTGGGGCAGGAACGCTACAGAAATGTTGAAACCTACTCGACGGGAATGCGGCAGAAAACAAAGGTCGCTCAAGCCATTGTTGCCAATCCTCCAATGCTGATCTTTGATGAGCCGACCTCCGGGCTAGATCCGGAAGCTCGTGAAGCAATGCTCAATCGAGTCAAAACCCTCTCGGTTAAACATGGAAAAACAGTAATCATCTCGACACACATTCTGAAAGACGTACAACAGATTTGTGATCATGTAATCATCATGGCCAATGGAAAAGTCAAATTGTCTGACAGGCTGGAAAACGTTCATCGTCCTTCCTCGCCAAACTTACACTTGAAGATCTTGGGCGACCCATTGCTATTTCAGGGCAATTTAGAACGTAATGGGGTTGCGACTTTATTAGATGACGACGGCAACCTATGCGTTATTTCCAAGGATGGAGTGTTGCCCAAAGCAGTATGGACGACAGCCATGAGTTCGAAAGTATCCATTCAGTCTGTCATTCCATCTAAAAATTCTTTGGAAGCGATTTTCCGTGAAGTTGTAGGAGATGATGCTCGTGCCGGTTAATGACCTAGGATATCGAACATGGGACGGTGTGATCACGTCGCCTTACATGCGATGGATGACCATCGCGATGTCGGGCATCAGAATCGTTTTTAAGAGCCAATGGATCAAGCGATTGATGTTTCTTGCATGGGCTCCCGCGCTTGCCGTAGGTGCCATGTTCTTCTTCTACGAACAGTACGTTGAAAATCGTGATGCGGTGGACGTAGCGACGGGTAGAGACAGTGGGTTCCGTCAAGTCGCTGGCGTGCTTCGGATGTTTTCATCGGAAAGCCAAGCCAAAATTGTACTTGACGCGATGGCTAAAGAGCCGAATGAGGCGAGAGGCTA
>CAJQQR010000074.1 GCA_905480545.1 uncultured Pirellulaceae bacterium | reverse complement strand
ATTATCGAAAACTGTCGCGTATTTTTTCTCGGTTCGAATCCCCGGTTGCACCCTAACAATGGTCACAGGCGGTAGCTCACCCAAGAGCAATCGGTTTTCATTTGCGCTTCCCAAAAGCCGATTCGAATGGATCTCGCGTTTCTTATATCGGGGAGAAATTTGGGGACGGAGTTTGATATGCCTGCTTGCAATGATTGCAATTTGGTTGGGGACCGGTGCATGGAATCCCCCATTTCCGTATAGAACCCGGTATGTTCCCAACCGCGAAATCGTTGCCCGAACCCTCTTCGAGTTCGAAAACGAAACTTTGACTCGCGAAAAGCAGGCGATTGCCGTAAGTCAAATGCAATGCATCTACACGAATGATCCAGCCAAGCTGAATTTGGTTGAAGCGCGGCTGAAGGAGAAGCTTTTCGCAGTTGTCGAAAGCAAGGAGTATGACGCCGAATTGGCTGAAGAGTTTTTTCTTGCCGAGCGACTTGATGGTGATGCGGAAAAAAACGCTCAGGAAATAGAAACAAAGTTCACTGAATTCAAAAAAGAACTGGACGCTGATCCGCGGCTGGAAAAGTTGACACCATTAATCAGTGAAATACTTGAGCCGTATCGGCGGCGCGGCTTGCTGAAGTCGCTGCAGCATGAGGTTGTTCAGGGACTCTCGACATCGATCGTTGTCATACAAAAAAATGACCCCGAAGATATGTCGGTTGAGGAAGTCAAGGATGTTCGGATTACCGTCTTGTTTCCAGGTTTATCCGACTCGATCAGTAAAATACTGGAGGATCAAAAAGCGTTTACTGATACCAAAACTGTCGCTGATCGGATCGCTGAATACCTGTTTGACAACTTTCCTGAAACGTTAAAGCTAGATGTGGAGCGAACAGCCAATAGTCGGAATAAGGAACGCGAGGAAGTTCCGATCGAAAAGAAAAGATATAAAATCGGGGATAAATTAAGTTACGACACAGGGGAGTTAGATCGTCGAGATGGAATTATTGGTGGTATTCCGCTGGATAAAGCTGACATTCGAATTCTTCAGGCAGAGCATGATGCGTATGTAAGAAATCTCAACGCGACGGAGAGGCTTATTTATTCCGCGGCGGATTTTGGGCTCTACACCGCGGTTTTTCTGCTGTGCGGCGCCTTTATTTACTATCGAGAAAGAAAGATCATTCGCGAGTTTGGACGGTTTAGTCTGGTCCTCGCTTCGTTTGTTTTGACGATTATCGCGGCGTGGATGATTGATGATAGTTGGCGGGCAGAGATCGTTCCAATCTCTCTGTTTTCTATGGTGATTTCGATTGCTTTCAGGCACGAAGTCGCCTGGATTTTGGGTGCATGTGCGTCACTGGTGGTCACCTATTCCATGGGAATGGGGCTAACCGATTTTGTCATTTTCGTTTCGGCTGTTACCACAGGCAGTTATTTGTGTAATGACATTTCCAGCCGAACACGATTGTTCTATGCCGGCTTATTGATGGCTGTTGTTACGTTCGCTACCGCAATCGGAGCTGGGATTCTGGTTGGCCACGCGCCAAATTGGGAGATAGTCGTTTCAAATCAAATCTTGCTTGCGGCATGGTTTGCGTTTTGTGCATTCCTCAGCGGCCTGTTGATCACGGTCTTTCTGCCGTTTGTGGAAAAAATATTCGACGTGCAGACTGATTTGACACTTCTTGAATGGAGCGATCCATCACACGAACTTTTGCATAAAATGATTCAACGTGCACCCGGGACTTATAATCACAGTATCAATGTCGCGTCGATTGCCGAGAATGCAGCGGAATCGATTGGAGCGAACGGATTGCTCTGCCGTGTTGCAGCGTATTATCATGACATCGGGAAGATTCTAAAACCTGAATATTTTGTTGAGAACCAAACCTCTGGGCAGAATAAGCATGACACGTTGGTGCCTGCGATGAGTTCCATAGTGATCATTGCACATGTCAAGGACGGAGTGGAGTTAGCCCGGAAACATCGACTTCCGGAATGCATGATTGACATGATCGAGCAGCACCATGGCACGACGATGGTGGAGTATTTTTACCGGCAAGCAGTCAAGGAAGCCAAGGAAAACGGGGCGGAAGAAGAGGTCGACGAATCCAACTTTCGTTATCCCGGTCCGAAGCCTCAAACGAAAGAGGCATGTGTCATGATGCTTTCCGATGCGGTTGAAAGCGCGTGTCGAACGCTGACGGAACCGGCGCCAGCACGCATCGAAAGCCTTGTCAAAGAGATTTCAGCGAAACGTTTAAATGAGGATCAGTTCAGCGAATGCCCGCTTACGCTCAAAGAGTTGCATATGATAGAGCAAAGTTTGATAAAATCTCTAATTAGTGTCTATCACAGTCGTATCAAATACCAAGAGCAACCCGGCGAATGAGTTCGCAGTTTATTGTTGAAGTCATCGACAAACAGTCCACCTTATGCGTTGATGAGGGCAGATTGATAGCGGCCGCGCGCGACATCCTTGTCGATAGTGAGTATCATGCGGCGGAAATTAGCATCGCCGTCGTCGGTGACGCAGAAATGCACCAGATGAACAATCAGTATTTGGCACACAATTATCCAACCGATGTCCTGAGCTTTCCTTTGGAAAAAACGAACCAGTTTTTGGCCGGCGAGATCATTGTCAGTTCGGAAACAGCCCAGAAACAAGCGAGCGAGAATGGACTGAGTGATTTCGATGAATTATTGTTGTACGTCGTGCACGGCACATTGCATCTGGTAGGTTTTGACGATAAGGATCCGAATGATCGTAAGCTTATGCGAGAGAAAGAAGCGGTTTACATGAAGAAATTTGGGGTCGATTTGCAAACTATCGTGAAAGATTACGAATGATTGCAACGTTATTTTGGATCTCAATTTGTTCCATCCTAATTATTGTTCCGACTGCGATTGCGGCTCGTGTGCTGCACGAGTTTTCTAGGGCCGAATTAGAGTCGTATTGTCGTCGTCGAAATCAGCAAGAATTATTCGACGAGGTCTTGGATTCGCACGACCAATTTGCATTGGGTGCTGAGGCGCTTCAGTGGTTTGGTAATGCCTGCTTTTTGATCACCAGTTGTCTGTGGTTATTTTCGGTTGATGGAGATTTTTCTAACGCTGATGGAAGATTGATTGTCAACTTGCCCAAAGCCTATGAGCTGGGGATTTACATCGCCGCGTATACTCTTTTTTTAGTTTTGGTGAACAGTTGGATCCCATGGGCGGTGGTGAAACTTGCCTCGGCGCCGTTTCTGTTTCATACGTGGGGATTGTGGCAGTTCGTCAGCCAATTGGCTTGGCCGTTTCGGATTGGGTACGCGGGAATGACATTCTTCGCAAATCGAATTGCGGGACATGTGGATGATGAGGATGCGGAAGAAGAAGCCTTGGAAGAGGAAATTCGGTCAATTGTGACCGCGGGGGAACGGGACGGATTATTGGAATCGCCAGCACGGGAGATGATTGAAGGTGTCATTGAGTTGGATGATATCGACGTCGGTGAGATCATGACGCCACGTTCCAAAGTCAATTCGCTGGATATTAATTTGCAGCCAGAAGATCTGATTCGTCAAGCGATTGAATTTGGGCATACGAGAATTCCGATTTTCGAGGACGAATTGGACAATGTTGTTGGATTGCTTTTCGTGAAAGATCTATTGCCGATACTCTCGAAGGCACAATCAAAAGACGCAGATATTCGCTCGTGTCTGCGTCCGGCGCAATTCGTTCCCATGTCGATCCAGGGGGACGACTTGTTGCAAAGATTTAGGTCGGCGCGAAGTCATCTTTCCATCGTCGTCGATGAATATCAGTCAGTTGTCGGCGTAGTGACCATCGAAGACGTCTTGGAAGAAATCGTTGGAGAGATCACCGATGAAACGGACAAGGTCGAGCAGCCGGAGTTTATTAGAGTAGATGATGATACGACCGAAGTGATGGCCACCGTTCACATTGACGATGTCAACGAGTTCATGAAAATCGATTTGCCAAATTCTGATGAGTTCGATACTCTTGCCGGGTTTGTGGTGACTCGTTTTGGGCGAATTCCAAAATCGGGAGAGTCTTTTGTCGAGGGCAATGTCCGAATCGAAGTCCAGCAAGCGACGCGCAGGAAAATCGAACGGCTTCGGTTGTCCATTTTTGATGAGAACGATGATTCGGCTCTCGGCCGGTAGGCTTGAATTTAAGAGGGTGTTTCGACAGCTAGCAATGCCCGTTTCGATCATGTAACGACGATACACGGATAGTTCTGAGTGGTGATGGCACAAGTTTAATGTCAGATGAAAAAACGGACGCGATTGTAATTCGAACTGTTGATTTCAGTGAGACCAGTAGCATCGTGACTTTTTTTACAAAAGATTTCGGGAAGATATCGGCGTTGGCGAAAGGAGCCCGCCGGAAAAAAGGTCCTTTCGAGTCTGCTCTTGACTTGCTGGCAACCTGTCGAATAGTGTTCCTCCACAAAACGGGAGATTCTCTTGATTTGTTGACTGAGGCAAAATTGCAGCATCGCCTGCGGGCTTCGGAAAACGGATTGTCTCGATTGTATTCCAGTTACTACATGGCCGAATTGTTGCGAAATTTTACGGATGAAATGGATCCACATCCGCGACTGTTTGACATCTCACTGGAGTGTTTGCGTGATCTTGAGAATTCAGATTTGGAGTATGAACCAACGGTATTGCGTTACGAACTCAGTTTACTGCAGGAGATTGGGCAAGCCCCGTCGCTGCGAAGATGCGTTGCTTGCGGACGAGATGTCGCTGCGTTGCATCGAATTGCGTTTGGCCTGCTAGCTGGAGGCGTGCTTTGCGATGGTTGTCGGAGGGGGCAACGTCGAATTGTAAGTTTGAGGGTCGAGGTTATCGAGATTCTCTCGGAATTTGGCGATCCAAGTTCCAGCAATTGGCGTAACAACTCGTCCTACAAGAATCATGAAAAAGAAATTCGTCCGTTTGTAAACAATTATTTTGCTGAGTTATTGGGCAAACGTCCTCGGATGTTTGGATACATTCCAATCTTAGGCAGATCGTAAATCAAAGAGAACAGAGCGGGCAAGGAAGTCCACATGCGAAACTCAATTCATCTACTAATGCTGACTCTCCTGTCGTGCGTAATTGCGCCCGGTTGCAGTTTATTTCGATCGTTGGGGGAAGACACCAGCGGACTATTTACAAAGATGACATCGTCAAATGTTAAGCGAAAATCGGTGTTAGATGATTTGGAAAATGAAGAACCGGATTATTTGCTTGATACGCTGATGTCTCGGTCAAAGGAAAAGAATCCGGAACTACATCAGCAAAATGGGGAGAAAGCACGTCGGTTGTTCGCTGAAGCTGAAGAGCTCTATCAAAAAGGCATCGCCGTCCGGGAATCCAACCGCGAAGGTTCGGAACATGTGCAATTACTAACAAGTGCCGCCAAAACCTATTTGAAGGCAAGTGAGTTTTGGATCAATTCAACAATGGAACAGGATGCGCTCTTTAAAGCAGGCGAGTCGTATTATTTCGCCAATCATTTAAAGAAGTCTAACGAAGTTTTTGAACGATTGATCAAGGACTATGATGGAACACGGCACATGGATGTTGCTCAAGCTAGACGGTTCAAGATTGCCGAGTATTGGTTGCAACTTGCAGATCAAAAACCGCAGAATCCCGTTGTGTTAAATCTGAGTGATGAGTCGAGACCATTGCGAGATACGAAGGGGAATGCCATTCGTGTCTTGAATCGAATTCGCTTGGATGACACATCAGGAAAGCTCGCGGATGACGCAACGATGGCGCTGGCAAATGCCTATTTCGATCAGAAAAAATATCTGGATGCGGCGGATACCTACGAAGATTTGCGAGTTAACTTTCCCAATAGTAAACACCAATTCAACGCTCATCTTTTCGAAATGAAGTCTCGATTGCAGGCTTATCAAGGGGCTCATTACGATGGTACACATTTGGATACGGCGGATAAATTGATCAAGGCAATTATGGTTCAGTTTCCGACCGAAGCGGACGAGCATTCTGAGTTGCTGACGACAGAAAATGCGAGAATTCGTAAAATGAAGGGCGAACGGCAACTGGCGGTCGCGGAATATTACGAAGCTCGAGGCGCCTACAAGGCTGCGGGCATGCACTACCAAGAGCTTCTGGCCGATTACCGCGGAACGCCGCTTTCAGATGATGCTCAACAGAGATTGGCGAAAATTGCTGACAAGCCATCGCAAACCAACGAGCCGCCGACCTGGGTCGCAAAGATCTTTCCAGAGCCAAAGGCTGCCGAGCCTTTGTTTGGAACGAGTTTGAAAGATCAAATCAGGTAATCGCCCATGAGTTCAATGAGAAATGAAGTGATACCGAGAAAGTTGATTCTTGTGTTGTGCCTTCCGTTTTTGACTTTGGGTTGCGCCTCGTATCAAATTGGAAATCAGGTTCTGTTTCGATGTGACGTTCGAACGGTGCATGTCCCCATCTTTGAGTCCGACTCGTTTCGAAAGTACCTTGGCGAACGATTGACCGAAGCGGTCGTTAAGGAAATTGAATCGCGTTCCCCTTACAAAATAGTCGCGTTGGCAAATGCTGACAGTATTCTCAAAGGGAAGATTGTCTCCGAAGAGAAACGCGTCATAATCGAATCGCGAAATGACGATGCCCGTCAATTGCAGACGACTCTCGTGGTGACTGCAAACTGGACGGACCGATATGGTCGCCCGTTGATGAATACCCCATCTATTGATGTTTCGGAACTTTCAAATTTTGTTCCTGAGGGTGGACAATCACTCGCAACAGCCTACCGAGATATGATTGATAAAGTCGCCCGCGATATTGTCTCGCAAATGGAACTGCCTTGGTAATGTCACCTCAAAGCGGTTGCAACACGAGTCTTCCGTTTCTAGGTTCTCACTATTAAAATCTGATTTCACAAGTTTTTTGTGGCAACTTACTTAATTTAATTTTGAAGTTTCATTGTTTGGCATTCTGAATATCAACAAGCCTTCGGGTGTGACCTCGCGCGATGTGGTCAATAAAATTGGGCAAGTTTACCGTAAAGCTACCGGCGAAAAACTAAAGGCTGGTCATGCAGGTACACTCGATCCATTGGCAACAGGTGTGTTGGTCGTCTGTTTGGGTAGAGCGACCAAGCTAATGAGCTTTATTCAAAGTCGCCCCAAGCGTTATGTTGCCGAATTCCAACTGGATGCCTCCAGTGTTTCCGACGACACTGAAACTGAAATCGAACTTGTGCAACCGCCAGTTGCCCCCAGTTTGGAGCGAATTGCTGCTGCGATTCCGTCATTCACTGGCGAGATTTTGCAGAAACCGCCAGCGTATTCAGCGATTTCGATCAACGGTCAGCGGGCTTATAAGCTCGCTCGACAGGGCGTTGAATTCGAAATTGCGGAAAAAAACGTCACCATTCACGATCTGGCAATCGTTGCATACGACTACCCGATTCTCAAGTTGAACATTGAATGTGGAAGCGGTACTTACATTCGATCATTGGGTAGAGACCTGGCCCATGCTGTTGGAACCAAGGCTGTGATGACAAGTCTTGTGCGAACCGAAATTGGTCCATTCAAAGTCGACGAGGGATTAAATTGGGATTCACTGTCGATCGAGAATTTTCGTGAAAAGCTTCATTCTGCAACTGCTGCCGTCGACTTTTTGCCGAAACGTATCGTAACCGAAGACGAAATCGAGTTGCTGAAGCACGGTCAATTTGTAAAAAATGACAATTCAAATCACGATCAATTCGCAGCAGTGAATTGCCGTAACGAATTAATTGCGATTCTTGAACCGGCCTACGGATCGCTGAAACCCGCAATTAATTTCGTTGCTGGTCAAGGCTGAAATGGTGCCTTCCGAATTTGGGTATTAACCCGATTCGAAAAACAGAGGTGTTGTTTTTGTAGGCAGACACCCAGTGCACCAATGGGGACGGTCTTACGGTTTGGTTAAAGAGTTCTGTCATCTCGGTTTGGCCCCACTACAGATTTGTTTTGGTTTTGAGCGTTACGGTTCGGGTCAAAGGTCGTGTCATCTGCTTGGTTTTGGCACTGACTTGGCTTTAGCGCTGACTTGGCTTTAACGCTTACTTGGATTAGTCGTTTGCCGGGCCAGTCGTTTAGTGAGCTTTGGCAAACGGCCTGAGTCGGATTTGGTTAATCGGGCACGTGGCGTTAAAATGGGGTTGCATCACAGGTCAGTTTTCTACTTTTGCTCCGTCGATTATGCCCGGTAATTCTCCAACGATCAAAATTGAAACTTCTGAGTCTGGCCTGCAGCATCGCTACAGGCGTCATTCCAACGGACCTGTGTTTTTAGTCGTTGGTGTAGTTGCCGTAGGCCTCATTCTTGCGATTGTTTATTTCGCATCGTCAAATCGAAACCGGAAAGATCAAGCCGGTGATCAAGCCGGTGATCAAGCTCAAACCGGCAAAGAGGATGCAATAACAGAATTGCATTTGACCAAGACTGTGTTTGAAGTTGTCGCGGATCGCGGTGATGACATCTCAATCGATGTTGGAGCGGCAATTTCTGGGGGTGATGTTTCGGCATGCAGTATTGAATGGGACCTTGAGACTTCGAAGATACCTGTGGATGTACTTTCCGCCGTCTCAATCAGCAAGTCGTTGGTAGTTGATTTGCCAGGCAACAGTCTTGTTGGTTTCACTGGCTCAAACGAGAGTCCGAACAATGTGCAATTGAAAATTTGTGGCAGAGTGACAGCAGGAAATGCCTCGAAGCCGCTTACCATTTCGATACGGATAGCGATTGAAAACTCGCCTCCAAGCATTTCAGGACCGCCAGTTGTTAACTTCGACCCGGTTCTTGGTGCGCAGTTTGATTTGCGGCAAAGCGATGTTGAGTCGCTCGATATTGATTTAGAAACAAGGTTCGGTTTTCCTGAGGTTCCAAATGAAATCGATTCAATAACAAAACAAAAGCTGCTCGACTCGATTCAATCCGTAGAATTTGTTGCTGGTAAAGCAACGTTTGTGTTCTCTCCAACAATATTCATGAGCCAGGCGTTTGAGATCTTTGTTGAAGTGCAAGACAAGCAAGGGCTGACCGCAACACAAAAGATAACGTTTTCTCCGTCCATCAAATCAGCAACGGCGAAAGCGATTGGGGCCCTTGCAAGTAAAATGCCCAATGCTGATCAGTTGCGGCTTTCGGTCTCAAAGTCAAACGCGTTGGTTCAAACGGATTTGACCATTGATCGGAGTGGAAAAGCGGATGCTATCGTCGAATTTCAGGAACAGCTGGGGCGGGGGGGAGTGCGTAAAAGTGCAGGATTAAACTTGACGAAAAACCGTTTTCAAAAAGGAAATCTCGCGGCGATATGTGATGCGAAAAATGAAGAGTTAAAGTCCGTGCTTAAACTCTATTTTGGTGGTCCCGCTGGAATGCCAGCGCGACCGGATATCGCGGATTCGGCCAAGCCGACGATTGCAGACAGGCTTCCCAAGTTGGATGAAACTGCGTTGGCGTTGTTTGACGCGAAGAAGCTGTTCTTAAGCAAAAGTTTCGCTGATTTGGTGTTCGCCGACGTTGAGGATTTCGAGTACGAAAACCGTATCATTCTGGATCAAAAGTACAAGGACCACCCAGGCTTAAAAGACTTCTTTGAAGAGAACAAAGGACTCAAGGCCGAGCTCTTTTCAGCAATCGATCCGAGTGTTGATAATCTTGCAGAAGCACTCGGTGTTTTCGATTCGCTCCGAGTCGAGTTTCCGAAACAAGTTATTAAGTACAAGAATCTTGCGATCGCGATCTCGGTTTGCTGGGATAATCCTCGCGCGATTTATCACTTTGCGGGGCATCAAAAGCGGACGCGTGCAATCATGCCTCAGGGGCTTGTCGGTGCGAACGAAAATTTCAAGCATTTTGTGACTTATGAGAATCAGATGCAGGGTAGGGCGCAATGGTTGCCTTGGGAGTTTCTCGTTCACGTGATCAACCATCAAACTCCGGTAAAGGAGCGGTATTGGGCGTTAGGACAATACCTTTCATCACGAGTCGAATTTGGAAAATGCTATAAAGATGTTCCTTACGATTACGAAATGCTTAAAACTCGAAGCCAAGTCTGTAAGCTGAGCGGAAAAGAATACACGCTGTCAAACATTAGAGACTACGGCGGCGTCTGCGCTATGCAAGCAGATTTCTCCGGGCGAGTTGGTAAGAGTTTGGGAGTTCCGTCAGAGTATGTTAGCGGTCAGTCCAGCAACGGCGAGAATCATGCGTGGGTCATGTGGGTTGAGGTCAAGAACGTAAGTAAATCGAGCATTGCATTTTCGCTTCAGTCATTTGGGCGGTATCGTGGCGACAATTATTACGTTGGCAAACTGCGTGATCCAAAATCCGGAAAAATGATGACTGATCGTCAAATGGAATTGCGGTTACATACAGTCGGGACCAATGCATATGCGAAGCGTCAAGCAGATTTATTGGTCAAAGCACTTGATATGATCTCTTCCAAAAATGAGTTCAGCTATGTCGAGCAGTTGAGTTATCTAGAGAGGACAATCAAGCTTTGTCCGTGGCATGAAGGGGCGTGGGAGAAAGTTGCCGGTATTGTCGCAAACAACGAAATCGAGAAAAAACATCATCGGCAAATGAACAAAATCATTAACTCACTTTTCGTTTATTTTGCAGCCTTTCCCGATTTTACTTGGACGATTTTTGACCAACTCGTTCAATTTGTACCGAAAGAAGAGCAGAAGAATGATTACTACGGTCGGCTCATCCAGCTTTATGTTTCAGCAAAACGTCCAGATCTTGCGTGCGAAGCAAGGCTCAAATTGACCGACTATCTTTTGGAGCAGAAGAAGCTTCCTGTCGCCATGGAGGGGCTCGCCGCAACAATCAAGGCCTTTCCTGACGAAGGCCGTTACGTGCCCCGTTTGCTAGACCGGCTTGAATCACTGGTTGGAAGCGATAAATTGTTGCTCGAAAAACTGGTGATTTTCTACGCAGAATTTCTGCCGTTGGTACCCCCTCGACGCGGTAGAACACCAAGTAAATATTGCATCAAAATGTACGAACGGGGCATTCAGTTCTTCACCGCTAATGGAATCACGCGGCTTGCCGGCGAATACCAACAAAAGCTTGCAGCGTTAAAGGAATAACAGATTTGAGCCAATGAAATTGGTTTTTATGACGTCCCGGAACAATTGCATGCTCATTCGTAAAAAGAATTCCTAGGCCGTTAGCCTAGGCTAGGTAAACTGTTGGGCCGTTGCCCCATAAAATTAAGCATTGACTTTTAAGCATTGACTTATAGGCCGCGGAATGTTGCTCACGCAAATCGATTCTAAAATCACAAAAACGGTCTGTGCCATAGTGGTTCATTGTCACTCGGCGGTCTCTGCCCAAAAATTAACACGCTGTGCTGTGAAATGATCTTGACCGCGACTTATCTTTATTTCGCAACATAGGGAAGATTCGCAACCAGACGGGGCACTCGTCCAGCCCGGTTATTGCGATGGTCTCCTGTCATTGCTTTGGTCGCCGTGCGAACCATTCAGTCATTACTCATTCAAATCTGCTGTAGCAGTTGCCTCCCCTCGAAACTTATACAGCATGCCATTGAATACAAATCCTATCATGGTTCCGATGATCAACCCGATTCCACCGAGTGAACCGACTGTATAGCGGAACGTCATTCCGGTGTGGTGGTCAATGGCTATTAATTTTTCACTGAATGGTTCAAGCAACAACGTAGCTGCTGTGCCGAAAATGAACCCAGTAGTGATGCAACCAATCGATAAAAACTTGGATGCTCGACGAAACTCGACCGTAGCGGATTTTTTTTCACAATGTTGTTGACGCTTCCGGCTGGTTTCTGTCTGCAAGTGGATGTCCCGTTTGTTGTTGCGTATTTCCACACAGGTTACTAAAAAAGCTTTCTGGTGAAATCATTAACTTTACGGCTTTCCGGATCTAAGCATTGACGAAGGAAACGATTTCTTTCGCGATCGAGTCAACCGGTTTTGAATCGGTAGCAATCTGGACTGAGGCGCAATCGTCGTAAAGCGGAATGCGCTGATCAAGGATCGATTTGATTTCCTCTATTCCGACAAGATTTGAGAGGGCAGGGCGGTTCAACGCCGAGCCAGCGTCCGCGTTGATCCGTTGATTAAGAATGACTGGATTGGCGGTTAACCAAAAGACATGATCTGACTTCCTGATTAACTTTCGATTCTTTTCTCGAAGTATCACGCCTCCGCCCCAGGATATCACAGCGTTCGATTGAGTCATGAGATTGGCTACGATTTCTGATTCCAGATCGCGGAACCCCAGTTCTCCAATGGATTCGAATATCTCTTTGATGGAATGCTTTGCTCGATGAACAATTTCATTATCAGAATCTAAGTGCTGGATTTTCAGTTGTTCAGCGACCAACTTTCCGACCGTCGACTTTCCGGTTCCACGATACCCAATCAACGAAATAATCATTCAGCAGGCTTTTTTGATGAAGGGGATTCGACCATGGTTGGTGTTTCATCTGGTTTGGATTTACCCGCCGCTGCTGCCTTGCTGTATTTGGCTGGATTGATGGCCTGAACAAAAATTCGCTTCATTTCCGCGACATTTGGGTCCGAGCCGGTAAACAGTTTGTACTGCATCGCAGCTTGCCGAACGAACATGTCGACGCCAGTGATGATTCGACAGTCACGTTCCATAGCACCTTTAATCAACATTGTTTTTTGAGGGTTATAAACCGTATCAAAGACTAAATGATGTGACTGGAGTCTGTCCACATCATACGCCGTACTGTTCAGATCCGGGTGCATCCCCGCGGGCGTGCAGTTAATGATGTAATCTGTTGGGAAATCGTGGCGGAATGACCAGTCCACATACTTTGCCTTAAAGTCCTGTGCCATTTGCTCGGCCGTTCGGGTGTTTCGGCCGGTGATCGCAACGGTCGCGCCACCTTTGGTAAGTCCGTAGGCGATTGCTTTGGCGACACCTCCGCTTCCGAGAATAAGAGCCGTCCGCCCAACAAACGGTTGTTTTTCCTCGTACTTTCCCTCTTCATGTGCAAGGCTCAGCATCGCGGCTTTGCAGTCCGTGTTGTACGCGAAATTAGTGTCTTTCTTTACGACCAAAGTGTTGGCAGCTCGGATTCCAGCGACATCTGCATCGAGCCCGTTTACAAATCGTAAAATGGACTCCTTGTGTGGGATGGTCACGCTGAGACCGGTCAATGCCATTTCATGGATGGATTCCATAAACACATCGAGGCTTTCTCGTGGCACGCGGATGGGTAGGTAAACTTTATTGATGCCATCTTTCTGCAGTAACTCGTTGTGCAGTGCTGGGCTTAGACTATGACCTACAGGATCGGCGATCACACCCAAAAACTCGGTTTCCGAATTGATTCGTCCCACACCATATAAGTCGTTTAGTTGCTTGAACGTAAATTGCCCCGGAGCTGTTGCCCGCTCGTTTGAAAGGGCAGCGAAGGTAAATGGTGCGCCATACTTAAGGCAGATGATTCGCGAGGGCATCCCGAGATCGCCCATACAAAAAGCGATGGTTGGAACTTTGCTTTTCTTGACTATGTTTAGGACGCGAACATTGTCCATCGGGGAATTGGCAAACGTCGCGATTTTGATGATGTCGGGGTCCTTTTCCAGCATCGATTCGTAGATGGCTTCCAAATTCGAAGGCGTTTCATTCAGGTTGTGGTAGCTGATAATACGCTTGGTCTTACCGTACCGACGAATTTGTGATGCAATGTCTTCTTCGATATCAACGTATTCAACGCCGGTTGCGATTGCGCTACGCAGAAGAATGACACGGTCCTCCTCGCTACCTCGCCATTTACCGCCATCAACCGGTCGTCGACAGGTGATCACGGTTTCCGTCGGACGGTCTTTAACCAGTCGATTCAGGTCGACATTTCTCAGTAGATAGTCCAAGCGAAGTTCCGTCAGCTTGCCGCCCAGTCGAGCGACATGGCCGTGCTCCGCCATTAGCATTTTGTGACGTCCGCGTCCGATCGATACACAAATCATAAGATTCTCTGCAGCAGTGATTTCGTTTCAAAAAAAAATTCTGAAAGTTTCGTTGGTACGTTCTGCCATTCGAAGTTGCGAGGCGACTGAGCCGAACGTGTCTGATTCCAGTTTGCTTGAAGTCTAGATTCGTTTGAAGCGCCGATCCAATTCTTCACGCGAAAATATCAATGCTGTTGGCCGGCCGTGCGGACAATGATGCGAATCTCGACATAAATCCCGATTTTCCAGCAAAACCGTTACTTCCTCCGGAGTCAGTTTATCACCCGCCTTGATCGCTGCCTTGCAGGATATCATGTGCATTAGCGAATCAATGGTGTCACGACGTTCCGGTGTGGTGCCTGCAATGCACTGTTCGATCATCTGTCGCAACAGTTCTGCGGGACTGTGATTAGCCAACATCGCGGGATAGCCGGTGATCAACACGGTATCGCCGCCGAATGCTTCAATTTCCACACCGATTTCGGCAAATTCATCTTTTGCTTCTAGGGCTGCCGCACATTCTGAAGGCGAAAGCTGAACGGGTTCGGGTACGAGAAGTCGTTGGGTTTCCAATTTACCCGCAAGGATTTTTTCGCGAAGTTGCTCGTACAAAATCCGTTCATGCAACGCGTGCTGGTCAATGATCTCAACACCCTCATCACTTTCGGCGATCAGATATCGATTGTGGATTTGAATCGCGCCGGACCGATTGTAAGCGGGCGTTGTATTGCGGGCGATGTCTGAATCGGCTGAATTCACTAACGCCAAATGCTCTTGCGGTGCAGGGTCTTTGCTGAATTCAGGTTCGGATTCATGAGGAAAGGGCCCAGAGATTGAATGGTCAGGCCCAGAATTGGATTCGAACTGAACGTCGGCGGAGCGATCGCGACCGCTGTTTCCGATCGAGCCTCTGGTGAAATCAAACCGAGTTGGAGCTTCGCCGAAAGAAGGCGAACGGTTATCGATAGAATCCTCGCCAGGAGAATTTGCAGGATTTCCCCGGGTTGCTTCCCACGCATCAGGACGGGCGATGGGGAATTCGAATGCCGTTTGACTGTCCGGCTGGATTTGGGGGCGGTTCGCATTCTCCTGTTGAAGCTGGAAATTCGAATCCCCAACCGAACCGGGATTTCGTTCAGGATTCTGAGCCCCCATTGCGCCAGAATTGGGGAACTTCTGAAACGCCGGTGCACCGGGCGACGGTGAAGCTTGGTCTTGTCGCGCGTTTAGATCGGTAGCGAGGAATTGATTCCGTAGCGTTCCCAGTAATTGACTGTAAAGCTTTCCGCCTTCCTGAAATCGTACTTCTAATTTGGCAGGGTGAACGTTCACGTCAATTTGGTCGGCAGGCATTTCCAGATTGAGGAATGCGATTGGATAGCGACCATGCAATAAAAGACCGCGATAGGATTCGCGAAGTGCATGTTGTAGCGACTTGTCACGGATATGTCTGCCATTCAAAAACAGATACTGCATGCGGGTATGGCTGCGGCTTTGGGTTGGATCGACCGCAAACCCGTTGATCTTGATGCCATCCAGTTCACTCGAAACGGAGATCAGTGATGCACGAATTTCGGGACCAAAAAATGCAAGAATGCGATCGGTGATGTGGTTGGTTTCAGGAAGATCGTGGATAACTCGCGTATTATGCGTGAGGGTGAAATGGATTTCAGGAAACGCCAAGGCGATTCTAGTGAAGGCCTCACTGACATGACCGATTTCAGTTTGTGTTGTCTTTAGAAACTTGCGGCGAACCGGCGTATTAAAAAATAAATTTCGCACCTCGATGACCGTTCCACGCGGACAGCCACAGGGTACAATTGGCTCCCGGTGCCCACCGTTCACTGCCAATTCATAACCGGCATCAGCTCCTTCGGCGAAACTTCGGAGCAAGAACTGACTGACTTCTGCAATCGATGCCAGGGCCTCGCCGCGGAATCCCAGTGACGACACATCAAAAAGATCGTCCGCATCGCGGATCTTACTGGTTGCATGGCTTTCAACGGCCAGCGGCAATTCATCTTTCGGGATGCCGCTTCCATTGTCAGAAATTCGGATGAGATCAATGCCGCCTTTTTCGATCAAAACATCAATTCGGGTCGAGCCCGCATCGATCGCGTTTTCCATTAATTCTTTGACGACACTGGCTGGTCGTTCTATCACTTCGCCGGCCGCAATTTTGTTTACGACGCCGGTCGGAAGTTTCATGATCGACGAACGTGTTTTCGTTTGGGGCGCTTCTTCGTTTGAGGAATCGATCCTTGTCGATTGATTTGACGTCTCGGATCTCATTGATCGTCACCCGCTTCACTCACTATCGTGCCGGATTCCTCTGATTTGATGGCATCAATTTTTCTATACAAGCTGCGTTCGCTCATTCCAAGGATTTTTGCTGTTTCCTTTCGATTGTCACTGACCAGTTTTAGTGTTTCTTTAATGATATAGCTCTCGATTTCTTTCCATGTCATTCCGACCAGGGGATTCGGACCGGTCGAACTTGACACTGGGTCAGGGCTGATTTCAGCATTGTCATCGAACAAATCAGGTGACAGGTCGTCCATATCCAGAACACCATCCATGTCCAAAACAACAAGACTCTCGACGACGTTCTTTAACTGTCTCACGTTTCCTTTCCACTCGTAGTTGAACATCCAGCGTGTCAGATCCGGCGAAAAGTTCTTGATCTTTTTGCCATATTTCGAGGCAGCTTGACGGCGAAAATAATCGGAAAGAGGAACGATGTCGTCCTTGCGTTTTGAAAGCGGGTCGAGGTGAACAGAAACGATTTTTAATCGAAAGTATAAATCGCTGCGGAAGTTTCCTTTTTCGATCTCGTCCTCGAGGTTTTTGTTCGTCGCGGCAACGACTCTCACATTTACCGGAGTTGATTTGTTATCGCCAACACGAGTGATCTCGCGTTCCTCAAGGACTCGTAAGAGCTTGATTTGTGTTGGCATCGGCATGTCGCCAATTTCATCAAGAAAGAGTGTGCCGCCGTTTGCGTACTCGAATTTGCCAATACGATCATTGATCGCATCGGTGAACGCGCCGCGAACATGTCCAAACAGTTCACTCTCAACCAGTTGCTGTGAAACTGCTGCCGTGTTGATGGCCACAAACGGTTTGTTTTTTCGGGGACTATTGTGGTGAATGGCCTGTGCGATTACGTCTTTTCCCGCACCGGTTTCACCCGTAATCAAGACACCAGCGTCTGTGGGGGCGATCCGTTTGAGCCGTTCGACAACACTCTTCATGCTTTCGCTGGCATAAATCAGGTTTTCGAATCCAAATTTTTCATCCAGTCGGCGATGCAGCTCAATATTCGTTTGTCGTAACCGCGAGCTTTCGATCGCTTTTAAAACGACCGCTTGTAACCGCTTGGGAGTGATCGGTTTCTCAAGAAAATTAAACGCACCCTCCTGCATTGCTTCAACGGCCTTCGGTACGCTGGCATGCCCGGTCACCAAAATGACTTCAGTTTCCGGTGAGACTTCGCGAACTTTTTTCAACACGCCCATACCATCAACGTCATTCATCACCAAATCGGACACCACGACGTCGTAGAACTTTTCGTCGACGCGTTCGGTACCTTCTGGTCCCGATGTTGCCATGTCAACGTTCAAATCGATACGTTCAAGGCTCTCGGTCATGACCTGTGCAAGTGGGCGTTCATTATCGACAACCAATATTCGCACATTGGAAAAATCGTTTTTCTCAGAATCGTTGTCGGTTTTCTTATCCATTTAAGTAGTTTACCGAATCCCAAAAGTAGTGGCGAGTGGCAGGGCAATCAATTCCCCAATCCCTATCAGAGCAAGAATGTGAATGGCAGGCGTGTGGTGTTGCTAAAAATCGGTCAACCGTTCGATTGTTTCTGGCATAATCTCCCCATCGAACGTAACAATCCGATATTTCGATTCAAGCACCTCGTTTGACTTAATTTCGAATCCTTCGGTTGCCATCGGCGCGAAGCTAAAATATGGCATGGTTGGATGCAGCCGCACGGGCTGTGGAAATCGAAAGTTCTTCTGGCTGCAGATCACTGCAACACCGCAACGTTGGTGATCGACCATTCCAGTCATCGCCGCCCATTGTTCAGGTGACTGGTTGCCATTTTTTCGTTTTTTTCCAGTGCCTGTTGAAAATTGTAGTTTTGATTCGTTTGGCTTTCGCCACTCGCGGGCGCCTCTTATACCAAACGATCCGTAATGGTTCTTTTGAATCACAACCGTTTTGGGTGTGACATTTTTGATTTGAGATTTTAATTCGATCACGAAACAGTCAAGTTGTTTCGACGCCGAAAGCGTCCATGTTTCGGAGAAAACACGCTGCTTTTTCACGAGCTGCGTTTCCTTGTTTTTCTGTTTGAGATCAGGCTTCTCAGCATGGCGAAACGCAACATGGTTGAGCTGGACTTTTGCAATCTCCTCCTTTTCGTCGATTGATACAATTCGAGCGTGCTCAACGTCTCCCTTTTTTAAATGCTGATTCCAGAAATCGACCACTGTTTCGTTCGTTTTCGCTTTTACGAATGCAAAGAAAACGCCATGCTGGTGTGCGTGGTCATCAGAAAAATCATCAGTGACCCTCTTTCCGTTGGGCGAATAAATCGGGTGAATGTAGCCACTTCGACGGTAAACCCTTTCGATACCCATTGGCGGGTCAATGATCTGGTGATTGTATGAAAACACAGGTTTGCCACCGATTTGGAACTTTAGAGACTTGCCATCGTC
>CAJQQR010000073.1 GCA_905480545.1 uncultured Pirellulaceae bacterium | reverse complement strand
TCCCAGAATAAGGAATTGAAAAATGGAACTCGGAGCGTTTTCAGTAAGCCTAGCGGTAAAAGATCTTCAGGCCTCAAAAGCATTTTATGAAAAACTCGGATTTACAGTTTTTCATGGTGACGAATCTCAAAACTGGCTCATCATGTCACATGGCGATCACAAAGTCGGACTCTTTCATGGCATGTTCGAATCCAATATTCTGACATTCAACCCAGGCTGGAATCAGAATGCTGAGGCAACAGAGGATTTCACGGATATCCGTGAAATCCAAAAACATCTCAAAAGAAATGGCATCGGTATCTTAACCGAGGTGGATGAGAGCACGTCCGGACCGGCGAGCTTGGCCGTCGTCGATCCAGATGGAAACACGATCCTGATTGATCAACACGTATGATGTCCGCGATCAGAAAACCGGAGCGGACATGAGTCATCCTGCAATCAAAACGAAAACACATCGATCAGCCAAGTTTGATCGATGTGTCCATCTTTTTTTCGCCTCTAAAAACTGATATTGCGCAAGTAGCGATTCTCACTTCTTTTTTAGTTCGACTTGCTCTCCACGCAACACAAAGTCATTCCAGGCTGTCGTATCATCAAAGGAGCCGACGCCAACCTGGCCCCATTTGAAATTCTTGTCGTTTGCCGTCATCACGGGTTCTTTCATATCATCGTAAAAAATCTCGATGCTTCCGCTTTTGACATCTCGTTTGATTCGGATGTTGTGCCACTTATCATCCCAGTTGGTTCCCTCCGTCGTCTTGGTCGAAATTTTTGTCCGAGCCGAGTTGTTGACAATGAAAATTTGGTTTGCGTGTGGATCTGCTTTTTTGCCCAGATGGACGTAGTAGAACTGCCCCGGGTTTTGATAGCCAAAAAACAGGCAGGCATCACGATGATTATAATCCTTGTGAGTGCTTAGAACCTTCACATCAATTTGAAACGAACCCACCGAAACATCTTTAACCAACGAAATGTTGTAGGGGCTTCGATGCGGAGGACTGTAATTGCTTTTCTTCTTAAATTGACTGTAAACCGCATCTGACGTGATCGACTTATCGATTTTCCAAGCCGATCCATCTGTGGGCTTCCAATCGGCGGCCCCTTTTTCAAAATCAGTCTGATAAACAATTGGCAATTCGTCCGCGAAACATTCGGAGCAAAACGCCAACGCCGCGAACAATACTAGGTTCAATTTCATACATCTTTCCTGTCGACTTGTTTGAACGTTCGGGCAAGTTACTCTTCAGAGCCGGTTGCCGGTTTGATTTTTTCCGCAGTGTCAACGACCGAACCATTCATCGTTTCGGTGGATGCGAGTCGCCCCGTATTCTTTTGAGCAACTAACCGCTGCGATTCCTTCAGCAAAAACTTATGGTCCATAAACGGCTCGAAGCCGATGTCTTGCCATCGAATCAGTCCGTCGCCGTCGATGAGAAAAGTTCCATGAAGTGGCTGCTTTTCGAAATCGTCATAGGCACGAAACTTTTTGAAGACATCCAATTCAGAATTGGAAACGAGTGGAATCGGCATTTTATCGCCGTAGTCCGCCAACGATTGACGGAGCTTTGTTTGATCGTCGGTGCTGATTGCAACGATATCAAATCCGGCCAATTCGAAATTCTCTTTTTCTGGGGCAAATGCCTGCAGCTGCTCGGCACAATGCAGACAGGAAGCACCGAGATAAAAAATCAAAATCACGGGTCGCCCTTTGTAGTCGCTCAATTGAAAGTTTCCACCGTCTGATTTGGTCAGCTGAAAATTGGGTGCCGGCGACGGACTCCAATGGATCGGTCCAAGGTCATCGAGTGATGGCCTGACGCCCGTGTCATCAGCCACAACCAGTTCCTTCCGCCAATCGCCTTCATAACCACATTTTTTTGCCAACCCGGACAATCGTGTGAAGAGCCCGGATGTCATATCGATAGAACTTGAAATCTTGCGAAGTTCTTCAAACGCTTTCTTGGCTTCGTCTGTTTTTCCAGCAAGGTCTAATAAATAAGCATATCGACTGTGAGGAATGACTTCGTTTTTGCGTTTATCAATACTTTTCTTAATTTCGGCCAATGCCTTGTCTTTGTCTTCGGCCTTTTCGGCTTTTAAAAACTTCAATTCAGCCAGCAAAGTTTCATCTTCGCCACCTGCCTTTTTCAACTTATCATATGCGGTCTTGTAGTCTTTTGCCGTTATTGCTTTGTAACCTTCGATTGCATTGACAACGGTTTCATACGTTCCGTATTTTGCTTTGTGCTTTTTGACCGCTCCATTTTTTGCTTTCTCTAAAGCCGACTTTAAAGCCTTCGCTTTTTCTTCTTCCGATTTTTCTTTCGATTTCACATCCTTCGACCATTTCTCTTCAAAGTCCTTAGCCGCCTTTTCCTCAGCGTCTTTGATTGAAACTGCCTCTTTTGCTTTTTCGTCGTCAATGATCTTTTGCACTGACGCCAAGTGTTCACCTGCTTTTTCTGTGTCGCCGTTCATAAAAAGTGCAATGCCAAGAGCACGAAGCCGATTACGCTGCTCCTTTTCGACACTGGTTGCTTCCAAATAAACAGAATTGCAGAGCTCGATTGTTTGGTCCCAAACACCAAATTTGTTGAGGACTTGAAAAAGTCGTTCGCGGCCATATCGATTTGAACCGCGTTTCTCCAAGCTGTTGTACTTTGGATGACGAGGTAGCTCACTCATGTTCTTCGACAGGTCGATTGCCTTTTGAACTGCCCCGATAAAAACAAGATTTCGAATCATCCATTCGTTATTGTGGGCAAAGTTGCCGATTTCGTCCGGCATGACTCGATCCCTCATCATGTGAGCATGGTCGACCCGAGCCGATGCCTCCTGCTGCCAAACAGCATCCTCGTAGCGTTTGAGCCGTGAATAAATGTGTCCCGGCATATGCCACATGTGAGCGATGCTTGGCGATGTTTGACCGCATGTCGCGGCTGATCGCAAAGCCATTTCGGGTTTCTTCAAGTCCCATAAATGAATTCGAAAATGGTGGGTTGGATGCATCGGCTCCGCTTTGAAGATTTCCTCCATCAAACCGTTCGCTGCCAGATAACTGATAATCGGTATACCTTGGCTTCGGTTGTTATAGAGCTGCAGCGCGAGAAATGCTTTCGCTTCGATATCATTCGGAAATTCTAACGCGATCGACTCGAGCGCTTTGGTGTAATTTTCCGCACGTTTCTTTTTTGCGTCGCGATCCGCGGTACGCTTTTTACGCTCAGCATCTTTCTTTTTTTTCTCTGCTTCTTTTTTTTCTTTTTCCGAAAGTTTCTTTTCAGAATTTTTGTCGTCAGATTTTTTGTCGTCCTTTTTCTCCGCCTTCGGGATGTAAGCGTTCAACGCGTCAATATATTTCTGTTCGCGTTTCGAAACTTTACTTTTTCGCTTTACCGCTTCATCCATAAAGCCTCGGGATCGTTTTGCATTACGCTTGGTTGCAAGTGCGGCTCCCCAATACGCCATGGCGCAATCTGGATCCAATGCAGCGGCGTGACGAAATGATCGTTCAGCTTCAAGATCCCAAAATCCGTGAAGTTGACCGATTCCCTGCTCGATAAACTTTTGGACTTCATCGTGAGACGTAGTCACCTCAAACTTAACGGGACCAGTGCCGCCCATTAAATAAGCTTTTTGTCGCGGGCCTTCGTTAAATGCATCGCCGTGATAAGAATGGCCAGCCAGGATTTCTTTTAAAGGATCCTCATCTGACTTGACTTCCGATTCGGTATTAGCCGACTCTTTTTCAGAATCGGCTTGCTTGTTATCCGACGCATTGGAATCGTCGGCCTTTTTTTGCTCCTGTTTATTTTGTTCTTGCGAACTCGCGATTGAACAGAAAATCAAGGAAGCTGCGAGCAGGAAACAAACAGTGGGAATTAGGCGGGATTTTTTCATGGTTTGACAGCAGTAAAAAGGTGACCAGTCTCTATTGAAACACGAATTTTAACCATTCGAAAGTAGAATGTTCTGATGAAACTGCAGATCCGTCGAATTTTCCAGGCACTAAATCAAAGAAACGGATCGTTTTTCGTTACAATTGCCACTAATTGCGTACTATTCTTTCCGGAACATCGCGAATATTCGCATTCCTTGAACTTCGCGCTTCCCAATTCACGTCTTGTCGAATCCCCAAATCATGAATCGTTTCTTTCTCTTTACATCGATCGTTTCACTCGCTCTGTCAACCAACGTGGCGTCTCAGGAAAAAAGCAAGGAACTTAAAACGCTGAAGGAAAAAGCCAGTTACCTGGTCGGATTTAACATTGGTGAAGATGTACTCCGACGTGAATTAGATGTTGATTTTGACATTATGGTTCAGGGCTTCAGAGACGCGGTTGCCGAGAAAAATCCCCCGATGACCAAAACTGAAATGGAGTCAGTGATGGCAGCTTTCGAAAAGAAAATCCTTGAAAAGAGCAATGCAAAATGGAAAGCACTTTCGAAGGAAAACATGGAAAAAGGTGTGGCATTTTTAGCTAAAAACAAACTTGCCGAAGGTGTCGCGCAACTGGAAAGTGGCTTGCAGTATAAAACCATCAAGAAGTCAGAGGGTGCGAAACCAAAGAATGGCAATCAAGTCAAAATCCATGTCATTGGAAAACACATTGACGGTGAAGAATTCGAAAACACAGTAAAAGTCAAAATGCCAGTAACCGTTACCGTTGGAACAACGCTACGCGGACTTGATGAAGCTCTCCGAAGAATGACGGTCGGTGCCACATGGCAACTTTTCATTCCTTCCAACCTTGGGTTTGGTCAAAACGGTTCACCGCCAGCGGTAGGTCCCAATGAAACGTTGATCTACGAAGTCGAATTGATAGAAATCGTTAAGTAGCCATTACCTCTCAGTCATCGTTTGCTAGGTGGTCATCGCGGCCAACGCACAAGGTTCCCAGCATTTAACTTCCGGCCGTCGTTCGTTGAAATCGAAAGCGGCATCGCGGTTACTTGAGTTGAGCAGGTCCCGAACACGGCATCGCAAAATGTTGCCTGCAATTCAGCTGGGCCGTATCCGGGTGAATGACAAGTAAGCAGCATGAACTCTGGCGAGTCGGTAAGCAGCTTCTTACAGTTCCGCAGCAGTCGAATCAGGTCACGCTCTATCTTCCACGCTTCACCCTTGGGTCCATGCCCGAATGTGGGTGGATCCAGTATGATTGCGTCATAGCGATTCCCACGTTTGACTTCGCGTTCAACAAACAGCGAGCAGTCCTCGACAATCCAGCGGATCGGATGCTCCGAGAGATTTGACAACGCGGCATTTTCCCTAGCCCAACTTACGATGTTCTTTGCCGAGTCGATGTGAGTGACTTCAGCACCGGCAACGGCCGCGGACAATGTCGAACCGCCAGTGTAGGCAAACAGATTCAAGACCTTGAGTTTGCGTTCGCAATTGGTGACGCGTTTACGTATCCAATCCCAATTTGATTGCTGCTCTACGAACAATCCAACATGTCCAAAAGGGGTCGGCTTTAATTTGAAACGAAGACCGTCATGCTCGATCGACCAAGAATCATTTGGCCCCGTGGCTTTCTGCGAAACAAACGACCATGATTCTTTGTTTGTGTTTCGCCTGGTATAGGCCGCGTCGATCCCACTCCATAAATCAGGCCGTGATCGGATAGCGCGGTCAGCTGGTGGTGATGGCCGAGAAATCAAAAACTCACCAAATCGTTCAAGCTTTTCGCCGACACCAGCTTCGTTTTTTCCAAAGTCCAGTAGTTGATATTGTATTGGGTCGAACATTCAATATTTCAATCGTGATTTTGGCGACACCAGGTGCGGTTCGCCTGCTCTTCAGAAATGGCGGTCAATCGTTACACAGCAATTGTTGTTCGACTGCCCTCTTTTTGCGATTTGTCGAAACGGAATCGTGAAAATAACTTTAATTTCAAACTTGTGAAACCGTCCAATCGGCTTGGCCGAGTTCACATGGCTGTCTTTTACCGTAATTACGTGCTCCAAATTGATGGCACTTCATGTGAAATGGCAAGGCAGTTCTTTAATAGTGCAAGTTTGTTGCCGGAATTGCCAGCGTTCCGCTAACGACCTCTCAGACGTGCCCCAGCGATGACGCGCCCCAGCAATGACGAGACCCAGCGATGACGTGCCCCAGCGATGACGAGACCCAGCGATGACGAGACCAGACAATAGTGTTTTGTGCTCACCAAGCCAGTTGTGTTACCGTTTTTTAACGCCAACGATTTGCAGGACCGGATATTTCTCCCCGCCGGCACGAACAATTCGGTTATTGCTGATCCCAAAGACCATCCATTGAGTGCCTTGAACGAACGGTCCCTCCACATCACCAGACAACAACAAGGCTCGCTGTGATGTACCAAGTAATTCCACCAACATTGATGATTCTTCACCGATGACGGGTGCGATGCCCCGCGGCTGAATGACCTTAACCAACCCGAACCAACCGATCTTCGATTTTGACTCAAGAGCGGCAACAGCCAATCGATTGATATCCGACTGCACTGCATCCGTCGGCCAAATCAAAAGTTGCCTCTGAACGTCGCGATTCTCTTTCTTCAATTCATCAATTTCATTCTTCCGCGTAAAATCGGCAGCAAGATACTCTTGATTCAGGGCAGACCAACTCATGGAAAACTTCTGGGCGTTAGGAAAAAAAGTAGCTCCTGTCATTGACCATTCCGATCTGCTCATCAAATCCAACGCTTCACGAAAATTGAGATCCTTGTCACCTTGCTTTGGTGAGTCACCGGGAGTAATTGACGTCACGCGATTGCTTGGGTCACTCGCAATGTCACTCAGCACGGACAAGGGTAAACCGTAGCTTGTCTTATTCTTTGCATCGTTAGCAAAATGCATTCCGGCGAAGCGACCGGCCTCATCGAAAACGGGAACACCTAATCCCGTTTTATTTATGGTTCCCGTATGGATCATGATTGGCGTCGTTGCATCCGGAACCAGACCGACACCCGCAATAACAGCCTTTTCATCCGCAGAAAGATCAGCAAACGCGGCAGCGGATCGAATACGAGTTTGTCGCAGATACTCAGAGGACTTTAAATTCGTCAGAATCGGGATCACACCACGTCCGGCTTCCGCATTTTCAGGGCGAGCCTTTACTGGCGATGTAACCTGATTGATATGAATAATAGCAACGTTCAGCGCTTCACTTTTACCAATCAATTTCCTCGCCTGAATTGGCTTACCCCATCTTTCGGAAGCGTTATAAACTTTGCTTGGAAACTTGACTCGAACGGAATCGGCTCCTTTGATTTGACTCCAATTAACCGCGATAGCGCCGTCGTTCGATATCACGACTCCGTGACTGGTGACGTTTCCTGAATTTCGTTTCGCGACAACCAAAACAAAATTAGATGAAATTGAGCTCCAGATTGCAGCAAACTCGGTCGAATTCAATTTAGGCGCATTGCCTCCGCTCGCCCCATCGCCCTTTGCTCCAGAACCTTTTTTTCCTCCGCGTTTCCCGCTCTTCGTTTTACTTAAATCTTCTTTCGCATCAGATTTATTTTCTTGCTTTTCAACAATGCCTGATGCCTTAGACTTGGCTGCAGTTTCGTTTTTCTTTTCTTCACCACCAGAGAAAAATGTGGTCGCAATTATTGGAATACCGATCAGCAACATTAGTGCAACAACACATGTGCCAATAATCAGGAGAAGAACTTTGTTGGGATCGGTTTTCTTTTTGTTCGCGGGGACAAATGGCATATCCGTATCTAAAGTCTCCACGCCCTTTCCTGATTTTGATCTCTTGCGGTAAGATTTCGAAACGTTTTTGTCAACAATCACGTCGGGCTGAACGTTCAATGAACCGGTCCCCGAATCGATTTGAGAAAGCGCAACCGGTTGCGGAATTTCAAGCTCATCCTCGTCGGAGATCGCTGTCTTTTCTGGCAACTGGCAATCGGCAGCGTTAAACACGTTTTCGCATTTTGGGCATTTACCAGCCTTGTTTGAAAAGTCCTCCGGTACCGAAAAGCGATATTCACATACTGGGCACTCTAACCAAACAGCCATTGTCTTCATCCTGTATCTCCGGTTCCAATTGTCTTCACTCTATCAATCGTCGGAAAAAACCGCAATAAAAGTCGACCGACCTGCGATTTGCTGCTTACCGCAGCATTAAACGATCGTTGGCAAGGTACTTGCATCGGCAGCATCGAGGCTTGCGAGGTTCAATGAATTTCGCGAAACCTCGTTTTACTATCTTCTTAAATCGCAGTGAAATCGACACCTTTATTCCAAAGTCATTCCTGCAACAATGTAGTGACGCCGGCATGGTGAGTCAGGCTTGACAACCCTCGCAATGTCGGACGATCCAACAGAGCGTAGCGATGTAACGTTTTCGTAACCGATTCGACGTTATTCAACAGTGTATCCTGCGTTTTGCAATTTGATTATGCGATTTTCAAATTCAATCCAAACACCATTGCACGTGGAGTCTTGCGTTGCCTAAACTCGCGAATAAAGTTTTTTCGTCAGCCGTGTTCTATCCAACGCATTGGTGGAACATCCTCATGTCAAAGGTCTTGAACCAACGCAACTGGTGGGATGATGTCGATGATGCCCTGATCTTGGGTGCTCGCCCAAATTCAACGGATGCTGAAAAACTGGTGGAAATCGGCGTAACCGGTGTTGTAAACACCTGCGACGAATATTCGGGACCGATTCATGTTTACGAAAAACATGGCATCGAACAACTTCATATTCCAACCGTTGATTTCACTCATCCGTTCATCCAAGATGTCGAATCGGCCGTAGACTTTATTTCAAGGCATGCGGACGACGGTGGTTGCGTTTACGTACACTGCAAAGCTGGACGTGCTCGAAGCGCAACCGTCGCCGTTTGCTGGTTGATGGAATACCGTAAGATGTCTGGAGACGCAGCCCAACAACTGTTGCTCGAAAACCGTCACCAAGTTAACAAACGCCTCCTCTCGAGGCCGGTGGTAATCGAGTTTCAACAACGGCGGCAGTGCGGTGAGAAGTAGCCGGGGCTAGCCGTTAACCAATCGCCTACAACAGCAGCTTAATCGTCTTTTCGACTTGCTCAGCAAAAAAGTCGACTTCATCCAGCGTGTTGTAAAGGTAAAAACTTGCGCGATTGCTCTCGGTTAAACCCAGTTTTTGATGCAGCGGCATGGCGCAATGGTGCCCGTTTCGAATTGCGATTCCCTTTAAGTCAATCATCGTGGCAAAGTCTAATGAATTGACACCATCAATGACGAAACTAACGATCCCGCCACGTTCCTCTGCACTGGGTCCCAAGATTCTGACCGATCCAATTTCTTCCAAACGCTTCATGGTTTCACGAGTTAAATTGCGCTCATGCTCAAAGACATTTCGCAGTCCAACTTCATGTAAATAGTCGACGGCAGAACCCAGTCCAACTGCTGGAACAATTGGCGGCGTACCCGCTTCGAATTTGGCAGGCAATTCACCGGGCGTAAAACCTGTTGTGGTCACCGTCGAAATCATGCTTCCACCACCCAAAAATGGTGGCATCTCTTCCAATAACGCTTCTTTGCCATAAAGGACTCCGACCCCCGATGGCCCCATCATCTTATGACCACTGAATACCAGAAAATCTACATCTAAATCTTGCACATCGGTAACTGCGTGTGGAACCGATTGCGCGGCATCCATCAATACCTTTGCGCCGACCTGATGGGCCCTCGATATCAACTCCTTCTCAGGATTGATTGTTCCAAAGACATTCGACATGGAAGTAAAAGCAAATAGCTTCGTCTTCTCGGTTAGGTAGTCATCAAGCTTATCGAGTTCCAGTTTTCCGTTCTTGTCAAAAGGCAAAAATTTCAAGGTCAACGACTTCCGCTCGGCCAATTGCTGCCAAGGAACAATGTTGGAATGGTGCTCCATCTCGGTGATCAAAATTTCATCACCCGCTTGTAAGAACCTTTCGCCGAAACTGTGGGCGACAAGATTAATCGAAAGTGTCGTTCCGCTGGTAAAAATGACTTCCGATGCCCGCTCCGCATTGAGCAATGCTCGGATCTTTTCCCGTGCCTGATCGTACAGATCACTCGCCTTCAGGCTTAATTCATAACTCCCCCGATGCACGTTAGCATACGATTGCGTGTAGCAATCCTGCATTGCTTGCAATACGCTTTTGGGTCGTTGTGTCGAAGCACCGTTGTCAAAATAGACCAATGGTTTTGAACCATGTGCTTTTGTATCCAGAATTGGAAAGTCTTTTTTCAATTCGGCCGCATTGATTGTCAAAGTCTCACTCGTCAAGGTTTTCACCATCTAGATCGTATGTAAGTGGAAGCAAGCCATTCAAAACGAAAAAAAGGCTTTTCAGTCGTTGAAGAAGCAAACCAGAAATAGTGCTTCAATATCACGATCATTGCCGTCTGAACGTTTGCATCAGATCTTGAAAGCCTGCTGACAAACGTTTTAAGTCGTTTTCATCAGTGGGATCTCATTCCCATCTCGAAACAGCGGCATCGCTAGTTAGACCGTTAATCGCGGTATTCCTTCACTTAGCAGGAATCTCCGCTCCGGACCAAGTCTACGACGCGTTGTCAGAATAGACAATATCCTCGTATCTTTCCCAATTCCGACTCGCGGCAAAATATACGTGAGAATTTGAATGTCTTTCTCCAGAAAAATTTAGTCGCAAGCATCCGTTCCACGCAAAACCCAATTCAAAACACGCCGTTCACGGCTGTTTCGATGCGTCTGGCGCCAGATATTCCAAATCTGCTATCTGAAACATGAAACCTTGATTTCCTGGCACCATCATTCGATCAGAACGATAACGACGAAAAACGTATTCAGATTGGTCCCCAAAGAAAATGGCTACACCAAGCAGACAAATAGCGATTCACCCGAGCATTTCATTTTTAGCTGCTCTCGTCCTCGGTTCGCTGTGTACACCAACGTCGACATGGGCCCAAAACGGCGTTCAGCTCAACAATCCCATTCTCGGCCCACCAATTCAAACTGGGGCATCTCAAATAACGTCGGCGACCCAACCAGCGGCTGCTGCCATCGGAAGCCCGTACAATGTCGCCCCAAACAATCTGTCACCACAAAACCTACAACAGCAAAATCGCATCCCACAGAATCTGGGACCGCAATTTCCCAATCCTGCGAATGCCTATTCACAGCGAATTAACCCCAATCTAGTTCCCGCCAATCAAGCACAACCAGATATCGCTAATCCCAACGGGACACCGCCTCGCATCGGCAACCCCGAAATGCCGAATCCTAATTCCTCCCCGCGGTTTGTGACGCCGGATTTCAACTCGGCTGTCAACCCGCAAAATGGATCACCCAACTCACCGACAATTCGCCCTACCTATGCCCCAACTCAGACAACAACCCGCAGCAAGAATGGCGCTGAAATCATTCGCGAGAGATACCCAAACGGTGCAACCAAAATCGAACGCGAGGTGGTTCAAGATAAAAACAAAAACTTTATTAATCATGGTGAATGGAAGTTATTTTTGCCAAATGGTCGCGTTACCGCAAAAGCTCAATTTCAGTTCGGCAAAAAATTCGGCGAGTGGGCTCGATGGCTCACTACCGCCGAATCGCCCACTCTCAGAGTTGCTCCATTCAATCAGTTCAAATCGCCGTTTCTCTCGACATTTCAATATACCGATGACCAACTAAACGGCGTGTGGCAACTAGTCGATTCGGCGAATCGAAAGGTATTTGAAATCAATTTACAAAACGGGAAACGCGAATCGGTTGCGCGTTTCTTTTTTGCCAATGGTCGAAATTTCAAGTTGATGACGTATCGAAATGGATTGCTTGATGGACCGTTCCAAGTTTGGAATCCACAAGGGCAACTTATCGAAAACCGCAAATTCCAGGACGGACATGAAGTCGGAAAAATCACGGAGTACTATCCGACACTTGTTGGCCGAAACAAAGCCAAGAAACTCGAATTTGATGTCCTGGCCGGAGAAATTGCAATCGTGCAAACAGACGACCCGTGGAATCTTCGGTTCGCAGTTGAAAATAAAGTCGGCGTCGACCTGAAAAATGGTAATGTGGAGGCTTGGTACCCCAACGGCCAATTAAAATTAACGGGTAAATACGAACAGGATATGCAGAATGGCGTTTTTGCGTGGTATTTCCAAAACGGTCAAAAACAGGCGGAAGGTAAACTCATCGACGGCGAACGAGTCGGCGAATGGACCTGGTGGCATCAAAATGGAATGCGGGCTTCAAGCGGCCAATATGTTGCCGGCAAACCAGCAGGTGATTGGCAATGGTGGATGGCCGATGGAAAACTAAATAAATCGAAATCGTTTGACGGACTTGAAGAGAATTCAGATATCCCAAGTTTGCAAAATGCATCGTATCAGAATCTTCCTCCAACCAACTCAGGCGACAAATAAAAACAGGTCGCCCAACAGCATCGCAACGCACACCTTGAACACGACGTTTGACAGGTTTCATTAGGCAATCGGCGTAATGATACAGGTCAAACGGAAGAACCATCCATTAAAAAAGCCGCATCATTTGACGCGGCTTTTTATGCTCTTCTCTTATTCCGTGCTCTTCTCAAATCCTATGCATTTTTCAAGCAAGGATTTATTGCTTCCATAAAGGATGCTTTCCAAGCAACGCGATTTAAAACACGTCTAGCTGGAAGTGATGCCCCCAATGATAACGGCGGCCAGCTGGGTAATAGTTGTGCCATCCTTTGTTGTACACTGGCACTCGCATTTCCTGCGGGTAGCGATGGTACATACTCTCGCTGCTGCGATAGTACTCGTTGCCCCAAAAATTTTGCGGGTAGTAAACGTAGGGGTAGTGATAATATCGATCCCAATCACGAGTATTGTACTGGCCTCCCCAACTTTGACCGTATGCACGTTGATTGGTTTGTTGGGCGTTAGATTCCGACGCGGCAAAAAACAGGCTGCATGCGAGGAACACAAAAGATGCAATCATTGCACGACGTACCATCGCGGCTTCCCCCTTTAATTCTTTAATGATGGACACCACAACCCATAATCTGGGTCGGATTGCGGTTTAAATTACAGCCAATTCAATTTCGTTTTGAACTACACAGAAAGGCTGCGGCAAGCGTGACGCGGTATCACGCTGAGAATGAGTATCGGCCATCGCCCACCCCTGAATAACGAAAAATGTGGCAATTCAGGAATATTCGGCAAAATCAGATCATGAAAAACGGCGAAGAAATCTCAATGCCGACTCAATAAACCTTAAAGAAGGGGCTTTTGATCCAGGATGCAAAAACGTGCCAATCGGCTTGAGTAGTTCGGCAAAACGAAAGCTTCGTTTTATGTTAAATTGATGTCTACACGAACTCTGGGGTTTGACTTCAATGCTACATAAATGTCCGCAATGCATGGCCGACTTCACGGTCGCTGAAGACTCCGACACCTTTTCGATATCCTGTCCGACCTGCTCATGTCTGTTGGATAACGAAACCGTCGCTGGTGAAACCCAAACGTATGCCGCCAGCGATCGTTTCGTATCGCACTTCCGATTGCTCGACAAACTGGGTGCAGGGCAATTTGGAACCGTTTGGAAAGCCTTCGATACAAAGCTCCATCGAAATGTTGCGGTAAAGATTCCACGACAAAACATTGACGATTCCGTTCGCGAGTCATTCTTCCGCGAAGCTCGCGCCGCAGCCCAGCTCAATCACCCGAATATCATCTCAATCCACGAAGTCGGATCGGATGACGATGCAGCGTTTATCGTTAGCGATTTTGTTCAAGGCACCGATCTACGGGCTTGGTTATCGGGATTCACCCCAACTCCAATTCAAGCGGCAGAAATCTGCAAGTCGATTGCGTTAGGACTGCACCACGCTCATGAGTCTGGCGTAGTTCATCGGGACCTGAAACCGGCGAACATCATGATGGATCTTAATGATCAGCCGCAGATCATGGACTTCGGTTTGGCCAAACGAGAATCCGGCGAGGCCTCAATGACGGTGCAAGGCGAAATCCTGGGGACGCCCGCGTACATGTCGCCGGAACAAGCCAGGGGTGAAAGCTATAAAGTTGATAGACGAGCGGACATCTATTCTTTTGGTGTCTTGCTTTTTGAAATCCTCACTGGTGAAAAACCATTTCGCGGCGATCGAAAAGTCTTGTTGATCAACATTCTCAATCAGGAGGCCCCTCGCCTGCGTTCCCTAAAAACATCGATTCCGATTGACTTGGAAACCATCTGTTTGAAGTGTTTGGAAAAAAGCCCTGAGAGTCGCTATCAAACCGCAGGCGAAGTCGCTTCCGAGCTTGAGCGATTTCTGAAGAAAGAACCGATTGAAGCTCGGCCCATTTCCAGTTTGACCCGTGTGATTCGCGTTTGCCGTCGTTGGCCAGTTGTGACTTCGCTTTCGGTCGGACTCATCCTTTCACTAGTTATTGGAATCATTGGAATTTCATCGCAACTGCTCCGAGCCAATTCCGAGTGGGAACGTGCTGAGGACAATGCAAAACAATTGAATACGGCGAAAGTCAATTCAGAACGGAACCTCTACGTTGCCCAGATGGCTCAGATTCAGAATGCATGGGAAAACGGAATGGTTTCTGAGGTCCGCAGACTGCTCGATACCTTGATTCCGTCGGACGGACAAGAAGATCTACGAACTTTTGAATGGTCTTTGTATGACCGCTGGTGGACCCAGTCACAAGAAGGGTTGAAATGCAATTACGGCGCGATTGTTAATCAATTGGCAACTAACCCTCAATTCGAAATCGCGGCCGGTGGTAATGACGGGAAAATCCAGATCTGGAACGCAAAAACAAATTCAATTTACCAAACGCTTGTCGGAGGCGTCGATTTTGATGCAAAGGGCAATGTTCAGCGGCTCGAATATTCGAACGATGGAAGTAGATTGTTTGCGTGTTTAGCCATCGAGGAATGGAATAAATCTGGCGATTATGTGGTGTTCGAAAAGTCGCACAGGGGCTACGAAAAGATTTGTGAAAAAAAGGTCGACAACATCTATCAAATCGCGATCTCTCATGACGGACAGTGGCTGTCAGAAACGGCTGGAAATGTAAGCCGTTTCCGAAAGGTATCAGGACCATCAGAATCCGAAGTGGAATTAAAAACGCAAAGCAACATCACGGAAGCATTTTTCTTCAACACATCCAACCGGTTTCTGACACAAGAGAAGTCCGATTCGGTCACGTTATGGGACGTGGCTAATTTGAAACAACCACTTGCCAACATACAATTAAAAACCGGAGTCAATAAAGCAACTTTATCTTTGGACGATTCAAAGCTGATCTTTGTTGACGAGCAAGGCATTTCACAAATCGACATCGCTGACGACTGGTCAATGACCGTTTGCAAGTCGATTTCACTTCTGAAAACCGACCTGAAATCCATTGTTCCCAATCCGAATGGCCTCAATTTCATTGCGACTCGTGGAAGCAGCGCCGATATTTTGGCGTACGATTCACTTGAGCTGGTCGGACGATTGAATAGCCAAAAAGATTTCAGTGGCTCGCTTCGCTTCTTTAACGACGGCGCCGATATCGTAACACAAGAAGATGATTCAAATTTCATTTCGGTTTGGAACATAGAACGGACAGAAAGAATCGGAAAAATTTCCGCTCACGACAATTACGTTTACGCAGTTGAAATCCTTCCAGACAATCGAATCGTCACTGGAGGTCGCGATTATCTGATCCGCGTTACTGATTCCGACCAAGCTAGAGAAGCGTTAACAATGACTCACCCAGGCTGGATTTGGTCCATCGCGTTTTCGCCGGACGACCAGCTACTCGCTTCGGCAAGCACTAATGGAAAAGTTCGTGTTTGGAACGTGAATACAGGCCTTGAAGAGTTCTCTGTTAAATCACACAGACGCAGTGTCCAGTTTGTTACTTTCTCGCCAGACGGAAAACTGCTTGCTTCAGGTGGTCGGGATAACGACATTTTTCTAACCGACGTTTTGACTCGTGTTTCCACTCCATTGCCGCGCCGGCATACGCACCATGTCAACTCACTTAGCTTTTCCCCGAATGGAAACTTCCTTGTATCTGGAAGCAATGATGGAACCATTATTGTTTGGGATGTCAAATCAAAGAGAGAGGTTGCCCGCCATGACACAAATCCTGAGAAAGAACTAAATGACGCTGATATTTGGGCAGTTCTATTTGGGTCGGACAATGAAACGATCTATTTCGGCGGGATGAACAACAAGCTATCGAAATTCAATTTCGTCACGAAAAAAAGTTCTCTCATCAGCGAACTTGGCGGTGACTTAACAAGCCTTGC
>CAJQQR010000072.1 GCA_905480545.1 uncultured Pirellulaceae bacterium | reverse complement strand
GGTCGCAAATTGACGCCCTATACCGGCATCTTGGGAAATCAATCGGCGCACCACCTCTTTCACTCGCGGTTCCCAGTTTCGATCTTGATTCAAACCATTTTCATCGATCTTCTTCTGAAGACCTAAAATCGCATTAGCAATGTCAAGCGTCTGCGATGCATTGTTTGCTTCGACGTACGCAATCATCCCAAGCACATGGATATCATTTTCAACGGTCGAAGATTCATTGATCGACTTGAGAGCTGCTGATGCAAAAACCGGATCGACATTCCTCGAGACCGCAATCATTCGAACAGCTTCGCGGGAAAGGCTGGCATCATCACTTTCAAGGGCCTCAAAAACCTTTTGCTTGAAAACGGAATCGCTAACACCAACGGAGACACCACTCCTGCTGTTGTAACTCTCAAACACCTCAGGAAGTCCTTGACGCCCACCGACATCACCCAATGCGATTTGCATCAATCGAAGTGCATCGACTTTATCCTGATTTGAATCCGCCGCTTTATAGAAGCTCGTGGCCGCAGACATCGCAGCTGAGCTAAAATTCTTTTTTCGCATCTGAATTCCAAACCATTCCCCGATCGTCCGATTGCCGCCGACGGCTTCTGACTTAAGGTAATTCGAAGGCTGAAATCCGGAAGAGGAAACAAATTGTGATGCTGCCTTACGCAAATGACGATGATCGCTCTTCAAGCACTCAAGCAACGGCTCTGCGAGAAAGCTCGGAACATTCTGATTGCCGGTCATGGCTTCAAGAGCCGCAACCCGTACATTCGGATCCGAGTGTTTCATGAAATAGAAAATCAAGGCCGGATTAATTTTGGTGATCGGTTGCCTGCAAACCGACCAAGCCAGTCGCGATTGCAGCCAACCATCAGCAGAAATATCTTGGTCAGAATCAGCATCATTTCGCACCAAAATCTTATCCATCGCTGCCCGGCTTAAGCCCGCAAATTTCTCCGTCAATATTTCAACAGCTCTTACACGATGACGCATCGGTATGCTTTCGTTAAAGACAGAACTTTCGACCTCATCTCGTTCGATTTTTTTTAACGCTTCCTCCGAGAGGTTTCTCGACCATGCGGACAAAGGCTGGGGTAGATCAAGGCAATCAACAAGGCGTTTTGGGGCACGGATTTTCGATACCGCGGCACGGTCATATCGAATCCGGTAAACGCTTCCTTGTGTGGCTCGCCCACCAACAGAAATGTAAAGTGAACCGTCGATACCGACACAGCAGTCGGTCGGAGCGAACCCGTGCGTTCCTTTTCCGGTAACGAAAAGCTCGTTTTTATATTCCGTTTCATTTCTTTCGTTAAGTTTTTGTGTTACCGCAATGCCCCGACCAAACGTCCAATCCAATACAAAAATCGCGTCATGAAACTTCTTGGGGAACTGCCAATGACGGTAACAGGCAACTCCGGTCGGGGAACCGCGACCAAGACGCGCCGCAACCACGGGCATATCAAAAAAATAATCAGGACGTTTCCAACTTCTGGATACCCAACCTGCATTTGCACCGGGCTGAACCCGATAAACTCGTGTCGGTTGATACCATGGCAATGAGACATCTCGCTCGCCATCAGAATCGTAGACGAAGATATCCCCCTTTGAATTAAAATCAAAATCATAGGCGTTTCTCATCCCGTCCATGATGACTTCACGCGTTCGGAAGTCTGGACTGATTCTCGTAATGACGCCGGCGACCGGATTTTTGACCGGCGAGCGAACTGAAGAAACAATCGTTGACTGAACTTTTGAGTAATTACCTGAAATCAAATACCACCAGCCGTCCGGTCCTTTTCTTATCGCATGCGAATCATGCTCGCCGCCTGTCTGAAGGGGGAATAGAATTTGCGGTGGGCCATCTGCGACATCGTCTTGGTTTCTATCCTGCAAACGCAACACACCACCATCGCCGACACAAAGCAAGTCAGTTCCATCGAAACACATTCCCTGGGCACCATTTTTGGGATATTTGGAAAACAGTTTTACCGATTCCGCTTTCCCATCATTATCTGCATCAATCAAGAACTTGATGTAGCCTGGCCCCGCAACAACGACGCGCCCCAATCGATCGGTCGTCATCGTGTAGATGTTGCTCGCAAGTTCATCGGAAGAGAATTGAGTGACCGAGAACCCCTCTGGAACGTTCAACCAACTTGCGGGGACTTCATCGGCAAAACTTACGGGTAAAAAAACAAATGATGACCCAAAAATCGAAAAGAAAACTTTCCTGAAAATACTACAATCTCTCATGCGTTAAATCTTCGGTGTGAAGGGGAGTGATCTCGGCAGAAACCCTATGTCGCGTAAAATACTAGAATTCGGCTATCGAAAAACCCTTAAAATAGTCGGGACTGTGGATAAGACCGCGATTCGTATGCTAAATTTTGAAAAAAATCGCATAATCCGTCTAGGAACCTAGTTTTTCAGATTTGATTCATTCATTGTGGCCGCCAAGAAAAAAATCACGAAATTCGTTTGCCCAAAATGCAACGCCCAAAAAAAAACGTTTGCGGAGTCGGCCAAGGAAAAAATCCCGTGCTTTCGGTGCAAAACAACGATGGTGCCCAAAGCCGAGGATCTGAATAAACCTGAATCAAATCCCCCATCATTGGATTCAAAAGAGACGGGTCCGAAAAGCGCAGATCCCAAACCGGTTCCCCAACAGTCAGTCGATACGGCGAAAACGCCTTCACCCTCTGGCCAGGCCACTCCTGAAACGGCACCTGAATCGTTGACGAATTCAGAAACCGCAGCACTGGCAGCTCAGTCAAAAGACCATCCGGCCATCCCTAATGATGCTCCGATTGATTATTCATCGATTCAAACCACAACTCAGGACATTAATCCTGACGGATACGGCGTCGTGGTCACCGACACAGGGATGACACTGGGCAGTGTAGAGGTCAGCACCTTTCGGTTTTCCGACGAAGTCGCTCCAACAGCCGAATCAACAAAGTCAAAAGAATCAACACCATCGATTGACAATCCAACATCGGAAGTTCCAAAGGAGCTTGACTCTGAACGACTTGAAAATCGCGACAAGGGCTCTGGTGCAATCGATTCCGTCGCGGACGAATTCAATTTGGAGAGATCAGCGGACGAAGTGCTGGACACATTGCCGAATAGACCGCCTGCTGAAACAACCATTGAGCCCGCAACAGCGAATATAAAACCGGCCACGCCAAAACAAGCTTTCCAAAAACCCGAACAACACAGCGAAGACCTGGCGGCCAACCCATCGATACAACCGCAGCGACCCGCTAAAGAAACACCCAGAGTTCTGCCCCCCAAAAAAAAACCGAATCGATCACATGCGGCAAAGCAAAACAATGCTGCGGCGGATGAAACGAAAAACACTGATCACATAACGGATTCCGAAAACAAATCAGCACCGAAAACAAAAGACAACCTCCACAGCGATGAAGCCGTTCCTGCCGGCGTCGCAACGACAGAGGCAAACGAACTTGCAGATCAAACAGAAAAAGCGTTCCAGCCCCGCGATCAGGAAAACCTGCTGCCCGTAACGTTTTCCAACGATCACAAATGGTTTCAAGAGATGATTGCGTTCACCAAATCATCCGAATTGATGCTGCGATATCTGGTCGTCGCCCTTCTAACCGGTCTCGGATTGTCCTTTGTCGTTGGTGACTGGACTTTTGTTGCAGCGATCGGTTACTTGGTAGCGATTCCCGGCCTGTTTGTTCTGGCCGTAACTGGCGCTGACATCACCAAACAGACCATTTCTGGTTGTCGCATGGTTGAAAAATGGACATCATGGAACATCAAGCAAATCCTCAATCAGTCGTTGCTGGTGATTCTTTCGTTCGTCTTCGCCGTGATCCCAGGCGTTGTGATTTCGATTCCGCTGATACTCTCGACCAGCAGTTACATTCCGACCTCCATCCTAGGTGGACTCAGCTGCCTGCTGCTTTTCCCGATGTTAGTGCTTTCAATGATTGAAAACAAATCAAATGCGCAACCTTTTTCAGCCACGATATTTGGTTCTTTAAAAACCCAGACCAAAAACTGGTGGAACTTTTTTGGAATTTCGCTTTTATCAGCATTCCTTGTGGCGGTTTTTTCGTTTTTCACCACCTTTGGCGGCGGATTCCTTGTCTGCTTTTTGGCCACACTTGGAATTTCGATGATTGCACTCGTTTACTTCCGCATGCTCGGCTTACACTACCGAGGACTTATTCTGCCTAGTTCTCAAGTTCGGAAATAGCCTCTCGTTTCAACTTTCGAAAAAAAGTTTAGGCTGAACACGTTCCACGACTAATTCGTATACTGTTAGTTGGTCGGTAATGAAAGATTCTTTAGAAACAGCGGATGCCAGAAAGCGTCATCAAGGTTTGCGAGATCCGCAAAGTATTTGAAAACGAAGGCCGATCGGTTGTCGCGGTCGATGATGTTTCATTTTACGTAAAGCCGGGTGAAGTCTACGGCTTGCTCGGCCCCAACGGCGCGGGTAAAACAACGACGCTTCGAATGATCTTAGGGCTGCTGCAACCCGATGGTGGATATGCGGAAGTGGCGGGATTCCGAACTTCTGTTGATTCCTTTGAAGTCAAACGCCGAATCGGTTTTGTATCCGCGGCCATCGGACTGTACCAATGGCTGACTGCCCGAGAAATGCTTCTTTTCTTTGCGGATGTCTACGGTGTCGACCCTGATCTTGCCGATACCCATGTGGCGGAAATCGCAGAGATTTTCTCCTTGGAAAAACTGCTGGATCAACGGTGTGCGACGCTAAGCACCGGACAAAAACAACGCATCAATTTAGCGAGGGCATTGATTCACAAACCCCCTGTGATGCTGCTGGATGAACCAACGCTAGGACTTGATATCGTGGGCAGCAAAGCGGTATTCGATTACATCGATTTGTTGCGAGAACAAAATAAGGCGATTATCGTTTCCACGCACCGGTTGGATGAAGCTCAAAGATTGTGTGATCGATTCGGTCTAATCTTTGAAGGCAAATTGCGCATGGAAGGATCACTAGAACAGCTTCAGCGCGATACCGGGCAAAGTTCGCTAGTTGAAATGTTTTTGAAAATATTGAACGAAGAGTCAGTTGCTGTCGAGTCCAGATCGGACTCAAAACACGGTCTTTTCACGGAAGAAAAGAAGACACATGATGTGACATCGATTCCGCCGGATGCAACGACTACGATCAACATTTCAGATTTGGAAAAGACAGAGGGATCGCATGAATGAGCCGAAGCGATCGACCGATTCCCATTCCATTCTTCGACGAAACTCAAGTTTTGGTAGCACCTATCGGTTAGCCGTCAAAGAGCTGAAGGAAATACTACGTGATCGCCGAACAATAATCACCTTGGTAGGAATGCCACTGCTGATTTATCCCCTGCTGAGCATCCTTTTCCAAAAGTTCTATTTCTCAGCGGCGGCTGAAACCAAACAAGCGAAGTACGTCTTCGTTTTTGAAGAGGCGTGGCAGGACGATGATGGCAATACGATTGAACCACCGGACAAATCGCAGCAAAGCGATGCAATTGAACCTGCTACTGATTCGAATCCAAAGCCTGAAGAATCGTTAATTGATTTTTTTATTCGGTTCAACATCAATATTGGTGAAGCCTACGCTTTCCCGGAATTGGAACTTCCAAAATACGTCGGAGTCCGGGCACGTACCGAAGAAGAGTCCGATCCTGGTTTTGTCGCTGCAACTGAAGAGAGATATTTTGTCGATAATGAACTTCGTCCGATGGGCCCTGATGAGAACACGCTCGAAGAAATCGTTCAAACGGGAACTGCGGATTTAGGGATTCGGGTTGTGCGGCGGACTGGGCGAATGCCAACGATCGAAATCGTTCAGTCTGATTTCGGCTCCAGTGCCCGGGCTGCTGAATACCTGCGAAAAAGAATCGATGCAACCAATTACGTGCTTGCCCGTCGCGATGTGAACGGCTTAAGAGGCCGACTTCGACAACTGACCAATCGCCCCATCTTGCCCGGGTCCGTGAGTCGATACGTCAATAAGATCATTGAGGGCACCAGTAAGACCCCCGCAATCTCCATGGCTAGCCTGGTCCCATTGATTCTTATCTTGATGACCGTAACCGGTGCGGTGTATCCGGCAATTGACCTAACGGCGGGTGAACGTGAACGCGGAACATTGGAGGCGTTGATCGCCGCACCCATTCCACGATTCCAGGTATTATTCGCCAAGTTCATTGGTGTTCTGACCGTTGCGATGATGACAGCGGTCGTGAACATGACTGGGATGTTTTCAACACTATTCGTATTTGGACTCATTCCGATTCTTTTTGGAGAAGGCTCATTCGGTGGCTGGGAGATCCTACAAGTCTTCGGTTTATTGATTTTGTTTGCCGGATTCTTTTCAGCAGTTTTGTTGGCGGTAACCAGTTTTGCTCGCAGTTTCAAAGAGGCCCAGGCTTACATTGTTCCGCTAATGCTTTTGTCGATAACGCCCGGAGTCATCAGCCTTACTCCCGGCCTGCAATTATCCGGAATTCTTTCCGTTGTTCCGTTGGTCAACATTGTGTTGCTTGCTCGCGAAATCATGGAGGGAACCGCCACCCCACTGCCGGCAATCATCGCGATCAGTTCAACAACGGTTTACGGCCTGGCTGCGTTGTCGATTGCCGCGAGCATCTTCGGATCGGATTCGATTCTTTACGGCAGCCAAACAAGCTGGCGATCCTTGATTCGGCGGCCAAGGCTTAAACAAAACACTGTACCGATCTCCAACGCCATGTCCTGTTTAGCCGTGATTTTCCCACTCAGTTTTTTGAGCATCGGTTTGGTTAGCCGTGTTCCTGGCGTTGTCGCAAATTGGCAAGGGATTGAGGTGGAGAAAGTCGCGTATTGGCACAACTTATTACCATTTGCGATTTCCACCGTTATTGTTTTCGTTGTGGTTCCCTATTTGTTTCTTTGGCATGGCAATGTTCGCCTCAAAAATGCGCTCAAGCTCAAATTCGGAAATGGGATGGGTTATGTTGCAGCTGTTTTAATTGGCGTTTGCCTGTGGCCCTTGGTCGGCCAACTGGTTTATTTGGTAAACGATTGGATAGGATTCATTCAAGGCAGCTCAAGCGACGTTCCCGAGTGGAAACAGCAATTGATTGAAAAAGCGAAAGCAGTCGTAGAACAGTGGAGAACGGTAAATCCGTTTTTGATCGTGTTCTGTTTTTCGGTCATCCCGGCTGTGTGTGAAGAATTCTTTTTCCGGGGAGTTTTGTTTCGTGCCTTGTTTTCTCAAAACCGTGCCTGGGTCGCGATCATCGTTTCCGCATTGGCATTTGGGATTTTTCACACCCTTTCCCTAACCGATCTATCGTCGCAAAAATTCCTGCCATCATTTCTAGCAGGATTAGTCCTTGCTTGGCTCAGCTATAAAAGCGGCAGCATCATTCCGGGCATGATTTTGCACACAGTAAACAATGGAATCCTGGTTTCCGTTGCTTATTATGAGGACAAGCTTGCTTCCGCTGGATGGATCAAAGAGAATCAAGATGGATTTCCGTCGGGCATTTTATGGCTCGCTTTTATTGGCGTGATCGCCGGGGCAGTCATCACCTGGTTGATGAAGACGCCTGATTTTCAGAATGAACAATTGACGACAGTCGCTTCTGCTAAACAGTCAGAAAAAGAATAAACTGAAACTCATCCCTCGCAGTTTGTTTGGCAGTCAAGTCGCTTCATCGCCAGCCGTCCCGAGCGACAACGCATCAACAATTTGGAAATAAAAATGAAAAACAGAATTTCACGACGTGGAATGATTGCGTCTTCAGTTGCTGGTTCCGCATTTTTAATGGCCGGCGGGGCGCAGGCTTCCGCGAAAGACCAAAACAACAACCTTTCGATCGATGAATATAAAATCACCAACGGTCGAATCAAACAATCGGTAATGGGATGGTGCTTCAATCCAATGCCAAACGTAGAGCTTGCGAAACACTGCAAAGAAATTGGACTGGTAGCGATTGAAGGCATCAATGCCAAACATTATCCGGCAGTCCAAGAATTAGGTCTTGAGATCTCGTTAGTGAGCAGCCATGGATTTGCTAAAGGTCCCGTCAATCCGACCTATCATGCAGAATGCAAAAAAAAGCTAATGGACGGAATTGATCTGGCAGTCAAAGTTGGAAGTCCGAGCGTGATTACTTTTACTGGAATGACAGAAAAAAACATCGACCGAGACCAATCGATCAAAAATTGCCTCAAACTATGGAAAGAAGTCATTGGCCACGCGGAAAAAAACAAGATTAACCTATGCCTCGAACATCTCAATTCACGTGATGACACACATCCGATGAAGGGGCATCCTGGTTACTTTGGTGATGATGTTGATTTCTGCGTTGATCTTATCAAGCAAATTGGGTCGCCCAATATGAAGCTGCTATTCGACATTTATCATGTCCAGGTTATGAACGGCGATGTGATCCGGCGTTTACAAAATTACAAAGAGTACATTGGCCACTATCACACGGCAGGGAACCCTGGGCGATGCGAAATCGACGAAAATCAAGAGATCAACTACCCGCCGATTATGAAGGCGATTCTGGAAACCGGATACCAAGGCTACGTTGCCCAAGAATTCATCCCGACATGGGATGACAAAATCAGGTCCCTGCGGCACGCTGCAAAGGTCTGCGACGTCTAGTATTTCAACTTGCGTTGAAAACAATAACGGTGGTTAATGAACTCGTCCGCGCATAAACAAGGCCGACAAATCGCCGGCCTTGTTGGATTCAATCAAACTTCAATTGACGAATGCGAATTTCGCTTTACCAATTGTCAGTTCGGAATGGTGACGCCGGCAATTTTGCTTTGTTTCCAAAGTTTGGCTCGGCGATTTGACTCCAACCAAATCGGACAGCTTTGGGCGTTGATACCCCCTCAGCAGAAACGACAACCGTATCACCAACGATTTCCGCCTTCGCTTCGACAAACTTTTTGTCGGCGCCAGCGATCATAAAGTCTGACAAAGCTTCGCCGTCGAGTGAGGTTAATCCACCGCCAACATGTTCGAAACTCAAAACCGCTTTGCTCCCATCGGCCTTCATTGATTTGTAAAGCGGACCAGAGTAGACCAAATCAGATTTGCCGTAGTTCTTTGCAAGAGCCCACAAAGCCAACCTCGCCCCGACATCCTGCTTGTTTCTTGGGTGAATGTCTTTGATATTGCTGATGTCCGTCGTCACTGCCATTCCAGTATTGGGAACATCAAGCGTTTTGGTTTGGGCTTCCCAAATTCCTGGAAGCCCCGCTTCTCTGCCCCGACCATAGGTGAACGGAGCAAGCTGAACAAAATAAAACGGCATCTCGGCGTCCTTCCAAACAGAACGCCAGCCTGCGATCAAGGCCTTCATTTTTTCGTAATACAACATGCCTTCACCGTTGTTTGATTCACCTTGATACCAAATGGCTCCACGAATCGAATAAGGCAACAACGGATGAATCATTCCGTTGTACAACGCGAGCGGAGATTGATGATTGATCCTTTGTCCGGTTACTTTGCCTTCTTTGTTCTTGATTGGTGACTTGCTTGGGAATTGGGCCAGTTTTTCCGCAAAATCTTTCTTCAATGCTGGAACCTGCTTGAAACCTTCTGGTGGTGTCCACGGTTCAATTCGCGTTCCTCCCCAATTGGAACCGATCAGACCGATTGGGACGTTCAATTCCTTTTGCAACTTTCGGCCAAAGAAATATCCGACTGCTGTAAAACCAGGAACGGTCTCAGGAGAGCAAACCTGCCAACCTTGCGATGGGACATCTGATTCCGGCTTGTCCGATGGACGATGGGGGATCTTAATGTGGCGAATCATCGGATGCTTCGCCGCAGCGATTTCCTCTTTTGAATTGTCCGAACTGCGTACTGCCCACTCCATATTTGATTGGCCGCTACACAACCAGACTTCGCCGATCAAGATGTTCTCAAGTTTGATTTCGGAAGAGCCTTTAACGGTCATTACGAACGGGCCGCCCGCTTTCATCCTGGGAAGCTCAACCATCCATTTGCCTTCGGTGACCTTGGCGGTCATGGTTTTTCCATTGAACGAAACCGTCACATCAGCCGCTGTATCATCCCAACCCCAGACTGGAATTGGTTTTTCACGTTGCAACACCATGTTGCCACCAATAATGGATGGCAATTTCGTTTCGGCAATCGCAATGCTGCTTGTCAATAAAATAAATGCGATAAACATAATCGCTCGGTGGGATTTCATCTGTGAGACATCTCCTGAGAAATAAAGATTAGCGAGAGTGAATTTGGGGCTGGCTGCAATACGCTTGACAGCCAAACTCAAAGCCCCAATATAAGCTCAATGAAGCAAGATTTCATCTACGAACCATTAAGGACGGAAATTCATTTGCCGAACTAACTCGTATCCGGCTACCGCGACGCTACAACTTAGATTTAAACTGCGCACTTCCGACCGAATTGGAATTTGAAGCGCATTCGGGTCTGATGCATCCAGTAAATCTAAAGGCAAACCTGCCGATTCACGGCCAAAAACAAACGCATCACCTTTTTCAAGTTCGGCATCGTATAAACAATGCGTTGCGGATTTCGAAAAATACCAAAACCGAGTCTCAAGCTTACTGGTCAGATCTTCCCAGCTATCGGCGATTTCCCATTCCAGATGCTGCCAGTAATCCAAACCTGCCCGACGCAAGGCCTTTTCAGTCAACTGAAAACCAAGCGGGCGAACCAACCATAGTTTCGCGCCGATTGCCACGCAGGTTCGACCAATCGCGCCAGTATTCTGTGGGATTTCCGGTTGAAAAAGGACAATATGCAAATTCGGTTCGTACTTCAATGAATTCTCGTTTAGCGACTTATTGCTTTTTAAATGGTGTCATCCACGCAACGCCTTGCAGGCTGTCGACTGATCGAACAGCACCAAATCTCTCTCAATCTACGCGCAACGTTGGTGACATGCTGACTTGAATTTGAGCTCACCAAAACTGAATTGGGTAGGCATTACTCAACGAAGGCCGTTAACGATCCCTCGTGGGTAGAAAAATATGAATCTTCAAATGGTCTGGACCAAGCAACTCTGGACGAAGCAATCCTGCAATCGGCGATTTGTAGACGGTGACATAACTTTCTTTAGAATATAGGATCGTGCGACGATCATCCATCGGTCGCTTGCGAAGCTTGTCCATTAATGCTTTCCCGACAGCAACAATTTTTTTGATGGAATAAAAAGATGAAAAAGGAAAAGTTTACCCGATGACGACCGACTTGATTTTGGGAACGTCTGGCCATATCGATCATGGCAAAACTTCGCTGATTGGCGCCTTGACGGGCGTAAACACCGACCGACTCCCCGAGGAAAAAAAACGCGGCATTACGATCGAACTAGGATTCGCACTGCTAGAACTCGGTGAATACCGAATGGGAATTGTTGATGTTCCAGGACACGAAAAATTCGTTCGCAACATGCTTGCGGGCGCCACCGGGATGGATATCGCAATGCTGGTTGTCGCGGCCGACGATTCAATCAAACAGCAGACCCTTGAACACTTGGAAATCCTGCGACTTCTCAATTTACCAGCCGGCGTGATTGCGTTGACGAAAGTCGATTTGGTTGACCGTGACTGGATCGAATTGGTCGAAGAAGAAATCCGCGACCTGGTTTCCGACACTTTTTTGGCGGACGCCACAATTGTGAGGACGAGCAGTCATACCGGAGAAGGCATTGAGGATCTGAAATCAGCATTGGTCGAGGCAGCTCAAAAAGTTGAAAAATCAGGGCGTTTGGTTGCCATCGAAAGCCCCTTTCGCATGCCGATTGACCGCACATTTTCTATTGCAGGGCATGGTACGGTTGTTACCGGTAGTGTAGCGACTGGACGACTAAAAGTCGGCGACGAATTGCTGGTCCAGCCAGGCAATGTGGAGGTCAGAGTCCGCAGTCTTCAAAACCACGCCAGTTCTGTGGAAGAGGTTAATCGCGGCCAGCGAGCAGCAATCAACCTTGCAGGGATTCACCACAACGAAACCGAACGGGGGCAGGAGCTAACGGCAAAAGGACATTTACTGCCCAGCAAATTAATCACCGTCAACTTGATCTCGCTGAAGGACTCAATCAAGCCAATAAAAGATCGCAGCCGGGTTCGTTTACACGTCGGCTCGGCGGAAGTCATCTGCAACGTTCGGCTATTAGACCGCGAAATCCTCAATCCCGGCGAAGCTGCGCCCACGCAACTTTTCCTGAATGCACCAGCGGTCACGACGTGGAATCAACCGTTTGTCATTCGTAGCGAATCCCCGGTCACAACGATTGGCGGCGGTCAGGTTCTTAATCCCAATGCAAAGCGAATCCAACGGCCTGACAAATTGGACTTGGAAATGATTCGCATGCTGCAATCGAAGGATCCCGTTGACCGTGCTTCCGGGGCCCTATTTTTTGCTGACATTGAAAACTGGGATCCCGCTTCGCTGTCTCGTTCTGCAGGCATTAAAGACACGAATGATGCTTATGAAAAATTAGGAGCACGCGGGGACCTCACCGAAATCCAGATTTCGCCAACTCGCTCGTTGAAAGTACATGCTGCGGTCATTGATCGATTGACAGAACGGATTGCGTCGGCATTAAAAAAACAACATGATTTAAATCCGCTGCGGTCCATGCTGGACCGCAACTCGTTTCTCAGTGGGTTTGCCTACCTTGGTGAGCCAGCGTTAATCGAAGCCGTTGTGGCCAAAATGAAGGCTGACGATGCGATTCGACTCTCCCCCTCAGGAATTGGGCGAACAGATTGTGGCCCAAAACTTTCGAAAAATGAACAGTCGCTTCTCAACAACATTGTTTCTTGGTTTCGAGCAGATGGGCTCACGCCACCCAACGGTGCTGCATGCCAATCGCGAGCGACCAAAAACAAAGACTCTGTTCCACAGTTGATTGTTCTAGCGATTAATAATGGAGACCTCGTTGAGATCGACAAGGACTTTATTTTACACCGTGAAACTTACGAGCAAATTTGCAACAAGTTAGTACATCAATTTTCTGAACAGCCAGAACTAACGATGGCTGAGATTCGCGATTGTCTTGGCACGACTAGAAAGTATGCCGTCCCGCTTTGTGAATACCTGGACAAAGTTGAGTTTACAATTCGTAACGGCGATACGCGTCGACTCAACCAAAATGCAAAAGAAAACACGGCTGATGACCAACATCCAAACGAAGAAAACGTCGCCGCAGAATAGCCGAAGCGATGTCAAGCTTGATCACATTTTGACCTTTATGAAGAAGGTTTCTTCGACTTTTACTTTATGCCGCATTGCTCCCAATCCCTCGCCGTAACTCGTGAGAGAGGCGGTCATACAAAGCATCGTTGAAAACGATGTAAATCACTGCATCCTGAACTTTCCAAGATTAAAAATCGTCGCCAACGCAGCAAACAGCTCGCCAATGCAGTACCAACGAGACCGACATCCCCCAAAGTTCACCCATATATAACGGCGGTTTTGTTTCGCACTGAAATACACTTTCGGGTTAAATCTATTTCATGAAAACGGTGGTGCACTCAAGCCTATATGTCCCTTCAAACCAAACCGATCCACGTCTGGGATGCGGATTCGCTGACGCCCCTGCCTGCAGTCGCGCTTAGGGTCGTTGAAGAATGCCACGTGAAGTGTCCGGATACGGCCAGATTGATTGAACTGGTCGAATGCGAACCGGCCATTGCATCAAAGGTACTATCCATTGCCAACAGCCCGCTTTACGGTTGCGCAAGGCAGATCGACACGATTCCTCGCGCGATTTTAGTCTTGGGGGCAAGATCCATTTCGGGACTCGCGGTTGCGTTTTCCACAAAAGCGGTCTTCGAGGCAGGAGAGAGCACGGCAACCAAGAAGTCATTGATGGAACATTCACTTGGAACCGCAGTCGTAGCACGGACACTCGCCAGCCAAGACTTTGCGTGTGACCCCAGTTCCGCTTTTCTTGCGGGCATGATGCACGATATCGGAAAACTTGTTTTCCTTGAACACGCACAAGACCAATACGAATCAAACCTGACAGAGCTACGATTAAGCTCCGTCGAAAACGAGGAGGCGTTGTTCGGAATTAATCACGTCAGTGTTGGAAAACGCTACGTAAGCAACATGGGTTTGCCACGCGAAATCAGTGACGCGGTTTCGGGCCATCACGCCAATTGCCCCACTCCAATTGACCTAACCGGCATCGCCTCAATTGCGGATCAATTATCCAAGGTCTGGGGATTGGGAACGGAAAATGCAAAAATCGAAAGCAAGGAGTACGAAAGTCGGTGTGAATTTAACTGCGCGGACTTTGCCGATCTAAAAGACACCGCCAAGGAAAGTTACGAAAGCATCAAATGCGTTTTCCAACAGTAGTCCAACAGGTCCATTTTCCAAAGATCTCTGAGCACCTCTTCAGATGCACCATATGGATCGCGGGAGCGATGGTCATCGGAACGTTGGGGTATTGCGTTGTGGAGGGCTGGTCGATTTCCGAGGGATTTTACATGACGATGATTACATTCTCAACAGTTGGTTATGGAGAAATCAATCAACTGTCGGCGGTTGGTCGAATCTATACTTCCGGCTTGATTTTCCTGTCCATTATTTTGATGGCCTGTTGGACGGCAGGCATAACGACAACGTACGTAAGCGGTGAACTTTCGGGAAACTATCGAGAACAAAGGATAAGGAAGATGATCCAAAAATTAAAAGGGCACACCATCGTGTTTGGTTCCGGAATCATGGCAGAATCTGTGATTGACCAGCTCGATCGGGCAGACAAACAATGGGTTTTAGTCGACGAAAACAAGGAAGGCTTGGCGAAAATCCGCAAGCACTTTCCCAACGCGATGCTGATTGAATCAAGCCCCAAAAATGAACTGGCACTTGCCGACGCAAATATCTTTTCGGCGTCATCCGTCATCTCCGTTTTGGAATCGGATTTCGACAACCTGCTCGTTGCGATGACCGTCAAAGAACTGAGCGACAAAATCAAGGTTTACACACGATCTGACGATCCAAGAATATCCAGCCGCATGTTAAAAGTTGGCGTCGACCATGTCGTATGCCCTTTTCAACTTTCTGGAAATCATATCGCCGATTTTGTAATCTCGGAAAAAAACGCCGAATTGGTTTAGCGTCTGATGCAAAATCAACGTTCACAACGATGACAAATAGGGCTAAACCCAAAAACATTCACGCTGGAAGCCAACCCTAAAATGACACGTCTCCGTCGTCATCGTCGGTGTCTCCTTCATCAGATTCATCATCAAAATCTTCGTCGAAAGCATCTTCAACATCATTTAGAAAATCGTATCCGTCAGAATCGTCTTCCCCAAATTGCTCATCAAACCCCTCAAATCCGCCGTCCTCCAATGGCTGAACGTCGTCACCGGTATAGTCGAATCCTTCGGGCAAACAGTATCGAACACCCTGCCAAACCACTCCGGGAGCGTCGGTAAAGACCTGGTCCTCGACATACACATCCGCGACTTCAGGAAGCGGACCACTGAAACAAATCGCCTGCACTTCGATTACGCGCGAAATCGCATCTTCTTTATTGGTGGCTAACACGCCCCACTCACAAAGATAATTGTCCCAGTTTTCTTGACCAGAAAAACAACCAGGACTCGCCTGCCAATCGGAATTCAAGGGCTGTTCAACGAGGACCCTGTAGAACTGAATCCCATCCTGAATCTCTTCGTTGCTTCGAAGTTTGTCAAAGTATTCATCGTGCATGATTGCGCCAGCAAGCATTTTGAATTCTAACGGCTCGAGTAATTCGCAAGTGGGATCGTAGTCATTCAGCTTGGCCCACAAAAGTTCGTGTAAAAAACGAATATCCCGCATCGGGATCGCCTCGAATTCGGACAGTGCTGCATGGATGGGCGCTGCGGCAACAGACAGCGTTTCATCACTCAATGTCTTCTTGGGTGCGGTTTTGTCCGCCAATGGGATAGCATCAGCATCATCGTCGTCCTGTTTATGAATCGGAGTGGAGCCTTCGTTTTGTGCCCGCTCTAACGGATTCTCAATCGACTCTCCATTTTGCATGAACGTATCATCCGCCGAATCGAGTTCAATCGCCGCCAAAGCGCAGAACTCGACCATTTGGCAATGCAAATCGTTGCTTTCACCTTCCAAAGATTCTTTCTCGAGACGAATCGACGATAGCGACTCTTCGAATCGGCCGAGGTGCAAATAGGCAATCGCGCGGTAATATTCGATCGGCGACAATTCACCATCAAGTCCTTCAAACCGATTTAGATAGTTCAACATCGGCTCGAACTGCTTGAGCAAAAACGCAATCATCGCTGCTTCCCAGGCGACAAATTCAAGGTCCGTCCCCTCACGCAGACAAAGGTCCAAGACATGCATCGCGTCGCGCGGGCGATCTGTCCGCGTGTAGACGTCCGCGAGTTTCATCGCGATCCCGCCGTTCTTTCGATCAAGCTTGAATCCCCGGGCGTAGCATTTTTCAGCTTCACCTACATCGCCACGATCCAGAAAAAAGGATCCGGCTCGAGCATAGGTATGCGGTCCGTTTTTCTCTAGCTCTAAGGACTTCTTGAAAAGCTGCTCGATTCGAGCCGGAGTGATTGGGCCCTCTTCTGGATCATCACTCACCATTCGCAGTTCATTGCCCACGGTTGCCAATAAGGAAAGCACGACACCGTTTTCCTTATATTGCGCCGCCAGTGAATTCGCCCAACGCCAGACTTCGTCAATTCGGCCTACCACATCTGATGTGATTAACATCGACATCATATTTAAAACACCGCACGTGTCGGCGTTAGTAGATGCATCTTCCGGTGTGATCGTAATCAGTTCATTAAGGACTTCCAACAAAGCATCATTTGACTGCTTGACGTAGGCTTCTCGAATCCGCCCAAGGAGCAAATCAAGTTTTTCAAGAAGCACCGGTTGCTCGTCGCCAAACGGCGAAATGGCGTCGTCAGGCTCTTCAGCGTTGCCTGCCTCGTTTTTAACCGGTAATTTCTGGGGGGGTGCGAACGGCTTTTCGTTTCTTCGCACAGCGAGGATCGTTGGCTCTTCGTCATCTCCAACAACTTCATTTAATCGACGAAGCGTCAACCAATCATCTGATTCCGTTGCCTTTTCCTCAAGCGTCATCGCCAACGAATCAACAGCGGCTTTATCGCCTGCCAAGCGTTTTACCGCGATCAGGCGCAAACGATTTTCAAACCAAAAATGCCGTGCTTTAAATCGATGAAGCTTCCGGTCCCAAGTCGAAAGAATTTCACTCGCCTTGTCGTAGTCCTTCACTGCAGCAAATTGCAACGCCTCATTTTGCGAACGCATTAAGTCAAACGACGGCGATTCGTCCGCTGACGGCAGTTTTGAAAAGATCTCATGATGAGGTAGCAGCGGCTCGAGTCCCCGCACAATCCGAACTGCATCCAACTCAATCAGCACGTCAAATTTCGCATGAATCGGAACGTTAACCTCTTCTTCATCGGTCAGCTCCAAGGCGTTTTCCAGCTTCTGCTGGGCCAGAGCAAAGTTCCCTTGCAGGACTTCCATCCAACCCAATTTCATCATCGCTAACCAACGGCGGTTTCCCCTACCCTGCCATTGTCCCTCATGATCAACAACCGACTGACATTGATGCTTTGCCAGATCCAAGTCGTCTGCCGCCAAATAGACATCCCCCGCATACTCTCGAAAACATTGAATGCAGCCAATTTTTCCCGTCTTGCGGCAAATCTGAATACCCCCGTTAATGCTATCATGCAAGCCTTTGCTATTAAATCCTTCCATTTGCCCGGCAGCATCGGCCAAATTCTCATAGACACAGGAACTGAGGTCATAAACCAGGTAATCAAACATGTCTTCCGGCATGTCGGGCTGGATTTTGAAACATTCTTCTGGTTTCTGCAGAAGCGATATCAGTTTGATCGCGCGCTCTTTCGTTGTATGAAAATCGAGTAGACTCGAAGCCTGCGTCATCTGAAAGAAGTTGGCATGGATCACAAAAAAAGCACGCCCTTCACGCTCGGCACGCTTCAACAACTCACCAAAGCCATCGAAACAACTTCTGGCCTGACAAGTGTAGATAAAGTCACCAGCAGCAGCCGATATCTTTTCTAATTCTCGATCAATTTCATTTTCATCGGTCGACATAACATATTCCTGATGAGAAAAAGAGCGTTTGGCACGCTATCATTTGCTGAACCAGATATCCACCGTAGAAGATTTCCGTTCGGAAAGCTACGGCTTTAACACAAACTATTTTTGTGGACGGTCAAGTGCTTCGGAAATCCAATTCAAGTCATCACGCTGTTGTTTTTGCAACTCTATTCCCACATTCGCACCGGCGGATAACAATGCATTGATCACCAACAAACGCAGGACACTGGCGAGCGGATGATCGACACTCTGTGCCAACGCCGATTTCACAAGTCGATTATCCCGATTGAGGACAACTTCATTTTTGCCCGCCGGTGCTTGTTCAAAATGCTGATCGATCAGGCGTCGAAATCCATGGGGTATTTCACCCTCTTTTTTCAACTCGGCCATCGTCTGAAAGAGCTCGTAGCGTTCATTAAGAAACGCAATTGCCGGTTGGCTTGGATCAAAAGATGCAAAATGAATCGAGGCATTGGCTTCAGAAAAGAATGATTGCCAATCGGAATCCGCCTCGTCCATATCCGACATTCCGAGAATCGTCGTCGAAAAGTTCGGCGAGTTGACACTGGCCGTTCTTAAGTCAATTTGCTCGCTTACAATGTCGGAGATCATCACAGCGAGCAACGTTTCCTCAAAACTCCGAAGCGTGTGAACGCAAACCGCATCGGAACTGGCGAACAGATCATTGAGCCAACGTTCCTGACGTCGATCAGCATTGTACCAAACGACGCAGTCAGCTTCCGTT
>CAJQQR010000071.1 GCA_905480545.1 uncultured Pirellulaceae bacterium | reverse complement strand
GGCTGTGTGCCGGTCAGTCGAATATGGAGTGGCCGGTCTCGGCGTCGTTAAACAAAATAACTGCCCTGAAAAATGCTGGACAGTCTCGCATCCGTTTGTGCAATCTTGTGGGGGCAGCCAGAGGGAGCGGCGGTGCGTACGTGGCTGGGGATTTTGAAAAGCTGCATCCGTCAAGGTTTTTGAACGGAAAATGGCTTAGGGCAACCGCGAATTCGGTCAGTTCCTTTTCCGCGGTAGGCTGGTATTTTGGTCGTGCTTTAGAAAACGGACTGGGCGCATCAACGAAGGAGTCATCGACGCCGATCGGATTGATCAATGTTGCGATCGGGGGGACGCCAACGGAATCCTGGATTGATCAAGAGAGTCTCCGCTCTGAATCCGAATTGAAAGATCTCGTTACAGGCGATTGGCTGGAAAATCAGTTGTTGGGTGAATTCTGTCGAACTCGCGGTCATCAGAATCTTTTACCGGGGATTCAAGCGGGTGAAAACGTTCTTTCGGATGATGTTGGACCCAACCATTCATTCAAACCTGGGTTCATGTGGGCTGCTGCGATTCGGCCCCTGCTTCCGTTTTCAATACGCGGTGTCCTATGGTATCAGGGTGAATCCAATGCCGAAAATTTGAACCGAGTCCAGCAGCACGATCAGCTTTTTCGCTTGCTGGTTGAAGATTGGCGACGACGTTGGAATGACAAGCTTCCATTTTTTGTTGTTCAGTTGCCAGCAATGAAGCGAGATTTCTGGCCGCACTTCCGGGAAAGCCAGCGAAAAGTGGCCGCGGAAATGGAGGGCGTTGAATGCGTTACGACGCTCGACACCGGCCATCGGTCGAATGTGCATCCTCCACACAAAAAGGTAATTGGTGAGCGATCGGCACAATTGGCGATGGGTAAAGTCTACGGGCGATCGCGTGAACGATATTCAGCGCCGGCGATGGAATCAACGCGGCGAACTGGAAACGCAATTGAAATGACGTTTGGTCCCGAAGGGATAGAGCTGATATCAAAAGACGGAAACCCACTCCGTCATTTTGAGGTTGCCGGCAACGATAAAGAGTTTTTTCCGGCGATTGCCAAGCTCGAGAAAAATCGAGTTACGGTAAGCAGTCAGAATGTATCGCGGCCGGAACACCTTCGTTATGCGTTTGTCCCGTACCCGGAACCGCCGGTCAATTTGTACAGTAAAAGTGGATATCCCGTTTCTCCTTTGGTTTTAGAATTGAGTGACGTTAAGTGAACATCAGAACGGATTCAATCCAGTGTGATAATGAACCCGGTTTCCAGACATTGGAATTTGAGCGTAACGGGTTTATTTCTTTTCCCAAATTTCTGGATTCTCGCGAGGTCAGCGAGTTGTATGAGAATGTAGAGAGATTTAAAGAGCAGATTGTTCCGAGCATGCCGCGCGAGCATGTCTTTTATGAAGACATAAACGATTGCACGAGCTTGAAACAATTGCAGCAAATGTACGCGTACGACGACTACTTTCATCAATTGATGTTTGGCAGCAAATTCGAAGTGCTGGCTTCCAATTTGCTTGGTGGCGACGTTCGTGGCGTCAATTTGCAATACTTCAATAAGCCGGCTGGAATTGGGCAGCCGACTCCACCACATCAGGACGGCTATTATTTTATGCTTGAGCCGAATGAAGCGGTGACGATGTGGTTGGCGTTGGATGACGTCGATGAGGAAAATGGCTGTGTCCGTTATGTGACGGGCTCGCACAAAAACGGACTTCAACCACACGGTGCAACGGGAACCCTCGGTTTTTCGAAGGGGCTATTGGAATATTCCGCCGACAATCGAAAGAATGAGATTGCTTGTCGGGCGAGGCCTGGTGATCTGTTGGTGCATCACGCGTTGACGATTCATCGAGCCGATGGCAACCAATCGCGGAATCGTTCACGTCAGTCGTTGGGATTGATTTACTATTCGGTCGCTGCCGTCGAGAGTCGCGAAAAAGCGATTCAGCAGCAAGCATTGATGGAAAAACTGAAATCCGCCGGAAAAATCTAGATACGGTTTCATATACTGCGACAGAGCGGTATCCCGAAATAAAATCCGATTTATGGTAGAATCAGATTTTGAATTTTGCAAAGGATTCTTTTGTTTTATGAGCGAAGAACAGAGCCTGCTCATTGCGATTTGCACATACAACGAGATTGAGAATCTGCCGAGTCTATACGAGGCATTGCGGATCAGTTTCGACAAAGCCTCGATATTAATCGTTGACGACAATTCTCCAGATGGAACGGGCGAATGGTGCGATGAAACTGCAAGAAGCGACGATCGATTTTTTGTTCTTCATCGCGAGGAGAAAGCGGGTTTAGGTTCAGCATCGATTGCTGGTTTTCAATACGCAATCGAGAACAACTTTAACCAAATCATGACGATGGATGGCGATTGGAGCCACAATCCGGTTCAGGCACCCAATGTCGTTCAGAAACTGCGGTCGGAGGATGCCGAAATTGCCATCGGTTCGCGGTACGTTCCTGGGGGAAAGATTTTTGGTTGGCCAGCGACACGGCATTGGATGAGTTTTTGCATCAATACGTATGCCAGGTGGATGATCGGGCTGAGGACCAAAGACTGCAGTAGCGCCTTTCGTTGTTACTCCGTCGATTTGTTGAAGCGAGTGAATTTTTCGAAGATCCGTGGCATGGGATACGCCTACCTTGAGGAATTGCTTTGGCACGCGAAATGTCATCAGGCAAAAATCGTGGAAGAGCCGATTGTTTTTACGAACAGAATCCGCGGTAAATCAAAAATCAATTTGAAAGAAGCGGTTCGTGCGGTTTGGATTATTTTCAAAATCGGAATTGGCCGCTTGTTTGGGGTGCGGCCGTAAAGTAGCAGGGAAAGTTTTCCGTTGTTTAACGCATGCCGAATCGTGTTGTTGGATCTTGCAACTCAAAAGACACGGACCGCGTTGTCGGTCGAACGTTTTTTCAGCGTGGTCTATCGAGGCCGATTTCAACGTTTGACAGCCGGTTGATTTACCAATCCGATGTGCTTCCAAAAGATTGCTCAAAAACACAAGCCCAGAGTGCCAGGGAGAAAAAACACGTCCGTCGCTAACGTGCTGCGTTAGTACAATTCTTAAAATTCGCTTTCGAAAAAATCAAAACGTCGTTAACACTGAGTGGTTCAATGAGCAAAAACAGAGGTGACAAGTCACAGCCTGACAGTTCAGAAACAAAGAACAATCATTCGTTAAAAGGTTTAACCGAATCTGAACTGCAGACGCTTACCGCTACCGCCTATCATGAGGCGGGTCACGCAGTGATGGCTTTGATTGTTGGCCGGCCAATTCAGAAGATCACAATCGTGCCTTCCAAGGTTAACGCGATTTCGGCTCGATTGGGTGCTTGTGAAATGAAAAAAGGAAGGATCAAGCCGACCAGCGATTGGCTTGAGGATGAAGTTTTAGTCCTGTTTGCGGGAATGGTGGCGGAATCGCATTTTACCGACGAACAAAATGAACGGGGTGCGGGGCAAGATATGAGAATGATCCGCAAATTGCTTTCGCAGAACCGCGCCAACAGCGAACGGCAGTTGGAGAAACTTGAACGTCGATTGTTAAGTAAGACGGAGTACCTGCTTGAGGACGAAGCGAGTCAGAAGGCAATTGAGCAAATTGCAAAAAGGCTGATTGAAAAGCATACGATTAGCGGCAGAGAGGCCACGCATCTCTTTGAGCAGGCTGAAAAACGGACGAAGTAGGATGCAATCATTCCTTGAAATGAGTCCTCGGAAATGAAGCTTGTATTCGCTCGTAAGGGCAACCTCTTGTCGTCGCACGCGATTGAATTAGGGGGTATCGGTGATGTTTTATCTCGGTTTGTCGATTCATCGCGGCATGCTATCGCCCATTTCCGGAGGGTTTGATTGGCGTTTAAAACTCTTCGGATTCCCACGTTTCAGAATCACGGCAATCATCTATACTTCCGCTTATGAACGATCAAGAACAAAAGATTGCGTGGATTGCCGACTTAGTTGGCCTGCCAGTCCGTCAGGTCCAATCTGCGGTTGAGCTATTGGACGCCGGGAATACGATTCCTTTTATTGCCCGTTATCGAAAAGAGGCGACCCAGTCGTTAGACGAAATTGGATTGCGATCGATTGAAGACGCGTTGGAGAAGTTCAACGCGTTGGCAGCTCGCAAGGTGACGGTCCTCAAAACAATCACTGAGCAAGGCCAACTGTCCGATGAACTTCGATCGCAAATTGAAAATTGCAACGAATTAGCCGCGTTGGAGGCCATTTACTTGCCTTATAAACCCAAACGCCGCACGCTTGCGACGATCGCACGCGAACGTGGACTTCAACCGCTTGCTGATTTGCTTCTAGAACAAAAGCCATTAAACCAGTCAAAGCAATCAGTGGTGGCGAAGTTTATCGATGCCAATAAGGACGTTCCTGATTCCGATACGGCAATCCGTGGAGCGCTCGACATCGTTGCGGAGAAGTGGTCGGAGAATGCGGAAACACGAACCTGGCTGGTTGATCAGTCCATGAAATATGGCAAAATCGCCTCGAAGATTAAGCGAGGTAAGAAAGGCGAGGAAGCGGAGAAATTTGAACAATATTTTGATCGGGCGGAAGCGGCATCACGAATTCCATCGCATCGCATCCTGGCCATGTTTCGAGGTGCGAGCGAAGGGATCCTCAAAATCGGCTTGCAGTTGGAGGGAACCCGGGAGCTTTCCGAAGTGAAACGAAAGTGTGTTCACAATCGACAATTTGAGTTTCATCGTGAGCTGCTTGATTGTGCAGAAGACTGTTACGATCGGCTTCTCCTTCCGGCGACCGAATCGACGGTCCTGCAGCAATTGCGAGAGCGGGCAGATGATTCGGCGATCGAAGTCTTTGCAAAAAACTTAAATGAACTTCTGATGTCGGCGCCCGCGGGACCTCGCGTTACGATCGGAATCGATCCCGGATTTCGCACGGGGTGTAAGGTTGCGATCGTCGATGGAACAGGTAAATTTCTGGCCAACGAAACGATTTTTCCAACACTGCCTAAAAGCGACACTCAAACGGCCTCGCGAGTATTACTCGATTTGATCAAGCGGCACGATGCTCAATTGATTGCGATTGGAAACGGTACCGCATCTCGAGAGACCGATGCATTCGTCGGAACGTTGATAAAGGAACATCAACTGGAGATTACGAAGGTAATGGTCAGTGAATCGGGAGCGTCAATTTATTCGGCCAGCGATGTCGCAGTAAAAGAATTTCCAAATCTGGATATCACGGTCCGCGGCGCGATCAGCATCGCTAGGCGTTTGCAAGATCCGCTTGCGGAATTGGTAAAGACCGACCCCAAATCAATTGGTGTTGGCCAATATCAACACGATGTAAACCAAACCAAACTTCGCAAATGTCTGGATCGCGTGGTGGAATCATGCGTGAATCAGGTTGGTGTTGATCTGAACATGGCCAGCGCTCCATTGCTTTCATATGTCGCCGGAATTGGCCCTAAACTTGCCGAAAATATTGTGAATTACCGAAATGAAAAAGGTCGGTTTTCGAGTCGTGCACAGCTATCCGACGTCCCTAAGCTGGGGAAAAAAGCCTTCGTTCAATCGGCCGGCTTCTTGCGGATTCGCGGTGGAGATCAGCCGCTGGACAATTCGGCTGTGCATCCGGAAAGCTACTCGCTTGTGAAGCGGATGGCCAAGAAATTAAATGCAAACGCGAAAACATTGGTGGGTAATTCCAGCTTAAGTCAGAAAATTGTCGCAACAGATTTTGTTGATGGCGAGTTTGGACTGCCGACGGTAGAAGATATTATTTCTGAACTTTCAAAGCCCGGACGCGATCCACGCAGCGAATTCCAAGCTGTAAAATTCAACGACGCGGTCAACAGCATGGATGACCTGCACGCCGAGATGGTTTTGGACGGAGTGATCACGAACGTGACTCATTTTGGAGCATTTGTGGATATCGGCGTTCATCAAGATGGTTTGATTCACATTTCTCAATTGTCGAACGAGTATGTTTCCGATCCAAACGAAGTTGTTTCGGTTGGTGACGTGGTGAAAGTCAAAATCATGGAAGTTGACGTGTCTCGGAGGCGAATTTCAGTTACTCGAAAGTTTTAAAGTTTTTTCAATGGAGTTTAGAGTTGTGAATTCGTCTGGGTCGGGTATTGCTGGTGATACACTTGCTTTTCATAAAATTGTGTAGGCTTGCTTGGGCCGTTTCGAAAAACGAGTAGCGATGACCAAACGATTCGAATCCATGTGGAAGTAACTGTCGTTCTATGTTTTAGAAACAAGTTCGTGGTGAATAAGTTTCATCAGAAGGTTTCTTCCAGTTAGAACTGGATTGCGTCGGCACTTAAAAATCGCCGAAGTTCTAGATTGACGCGAAGTTCTAGATTGACGCGAAGTTGTGGAAAGACTTGGCAAGTTAGACTTTTTCAAAGTCATGGATAGCCTTGTTTTGGACAGCCTTGTTTTGGATAGCCTTGTTTTGGATAGCCTTGTTTTGGCCCCAGTGCTCCCAGGGCTGGAATGTCATATTTAATTGGGTCGATTGTATAGGGCTGATTGAATAGGGCCGATTGAGAATTTGCGTGTCGGTATTGCAATGACAGTTTGCGTTGACTGGTAGTCCGTTGTCGGATATGGCAAACGATTTGCGAATGGAATCCGTAAGGTGAATCGATATCGAAAGTGTGATTTGCGTTGGCAGTTGTCAGTGACGCCAAATCGATGTAAAAAAACGTCTTTGGTTTGTGAAGGGCAACACAGTAGTATCTGCTTTTTACGTTACTCCCCTTTTTTCGCTTAAGAATTTGATGTCCGACAACCCTTATCAGCAACCGTCCTACGACCAACCCGTTTTTGGACAAGGGGTTATGCCTCAACCGGCTGCGAGCAAGCCTCCAAAGAAAAAGGGTTGGAGCGTAGCGTTTTGGGTGATGTTGATTCTGGGCGCTATTTTCATTTTAGGATGCGGTTGTTGTGGTGGATTGTTTTACTGGGGAATCGGTTTTCTTGCCGATTCGGTCACCGAAAGCTACGGGAACAATCCAATTTTGGTCGAAAAGATTGGCGAGATTGAATCTGCCTCATTTAATTTTAAGGCGACTGGAGAGAATGAAGGTGAGTTGGTCTTTGATTTGAAGGGTTCCAAACAGAATGGCCAGCTTTTTGTCCGCGAACAACAAGGTCGAAGTTTTGGTGCGGCGCGTTTGGTAGTTAATGGCGAAGAGTTCGAGCTGGGGGCATCGGCACCGATTGATGAGCCAAATGAGGTTGAACAAGAAGATCAGGAGACCGAGCCAGAGAAGATCGAGCCAAAGAAGACCGAGCCAGAGAAGACCGAGCGAGAGAAGGCTGATCAAACGACGGATGGTAATGAAAAAAAGCGAAACTGAGCCATGATTCGTTTGGTTCCATTGCTGTTTGGTTCCATTGCTGTTTGGTTCCATTGCTGTTTGGATCCATTGCTGTTTGGTTCCATTACTGTTTGGTTCCATTACTGTTTGGTTCCATTGCTGGTTGGTTTAGAGGGCGGCTTCGAACGGATGGTGTGACCTCCTGCGTTGGGTATTTTAGCCACCATGGCACCACCAAAAGAAATCATGACATCGCCAATACAGACTGCGTTATCCAACCAGCGGTTTGGATAGAATATAGCGTTAGCTGAGGTTTGCTGAGCCGTCTAAGTCGTAAAGCAAAATTTTGTGAACAATTGGTGGGTGTTTCGACTCCAATGAGTCAGTTGGCGATGAAGGTTATGGTCTACGAATTGCCGCAACATTAATTTGAGCGACCGAGGTCTGATTCCGACCTGGGTATCGGCGTTTTGAACCGTCTCCCCCGATTCACAACTCTAGCTTCCATGTTGTTCCCATTGGATTGATCGACAGATAATCTAAATTTGGTTTTCCGACGGGAGTTCACATGAATTAAAATGAAGCTTGAAGCAATCCTTTTTTCTCCCACCCAAATTCAACCCATTCCCAAAAATGAATTTATCCCAACGTTTGCTTTTAGTCTTTTTGTTTGCGTCGCTTTTCGACAATGTACAAAAACTGAGGGCTCAGCCAGGGCGAGGGCCATCCACCGTCGTGGTTTCAAGAGTCATTTCGTCGAAAATGGCTTCTTCAATGGATTTTATTGGTACGGTCACGCCGATTCAAAATTCGATCATTGGTAGCGCTGTGGATGGTCGTGTTGAATCGGTTTTGGCCGATGAGGGCGACCCGGTCTTTAAATCTGGCTCGAAGGATCCGCTGATTGCAAAAATGGGGCAGCCATTGATGCAAATGCGAACGGGAACATTGCAAATTGAAATCGACGCTGCAGAAATTCTTTTGAATACACGGAAGGATGCGTTGGACGAATTGAAAACCTCTTTACCCAGCGATATCGAACAGGCGACGGCAACCGTGGAAGACTACCAAGCCCGATTGGAATATTCAAAAAGCTACTATGAACGGATGCAGAGTCTATTCGGCAATGGTGGTGGATCATCGGCTAACGAGCGAGACGAAGCGTTCTCGAAGTATCGTTCGGCAGAAGCGTCTTTGAAGGCGGCTCAGTCGGCGTTGCAAAAGTTGCACGGGACCAAGGCGAAGCGGCTATCGCAGGCGGCGTTTGCCGTTGCGACTCAGGAAGCGGAAATCCGCAGACTACAGGACGTTAAAACAAAGTACACGATCCGTGCACCGTTTGATGGATATGTCGTTTCCCGAATGGCAAACGTGGGCCAATGGGTCTCACGGGGTGAGGACGTTTTTCAAGTGGTCCAGCTTGATCCAATTGAAGTTGCTTTTAAAGTTCCGCAGTCAAGCGTTCAGAGGC
>CAJQQR010000070.1 GCA_905480545.1 uncultured Pirellulaceae bacterium | reverse complement strand
ATCACCCAAGCCGCGATCTTGTTCGGTAATGACTAAATCCAGAATAGCCTCGCCCGTTTTTTCAACCTGTGCCCGGCTTCGTTTTTTCCGTCGCTCGATTAATCGTTGCTTTTCGGCCTCCTGCTCCATTTTGATCCAGCGTTTGAATTGGTCAAAATGAGCATCCGTTTGGTTTGGCAAGGTACTTTTGTCTTTCAAATTTTTTACAAGTTGCGTCGCGAATCACACAAACCGCTCAGCGTTTAGTGAATGTTTAATCGGACAACTGCTCCAGTTCGTCAATTGTTTTCGGCCAATCATTTTTCAGCAATCGCGACAACGAGCGATCGGCAAGCAATTTACCATCGGCCTGACATCTGGGACAGTAATTGGTTTCGTAGGCGTTACCAATTTCACTAAACAATTCTGGATCCGTTAAAGTGGATTTCAACGTATGGTTCCGCGTTTTCAACTGGGATCTAAACTCTTCAAACGTCATCTTCAAAACCGCGATGCCGGTGGGAGTAAGGGCAATCAAATCATCCTGTTTTGGCAAAACCTGCAAAAAAGCCTCCTTTTTCTGGCCTACTTTGGTCACCATCAGTGTTCGATCATCAAACAGAAACGCAGCCAGATCATTTTACTTTTTGGCAACGTCACATCGATTTCCAGTAAAATCGCCCCGCGACCATTTGATGAAAACCAAACAACTGCCATCTTCCAATATCCAGACGATTCGCTTCCCCAACCGTCAAAACCAATGATCGTTTTCCCAACGTACTCGGAAACATCAGAATCAAAGGTGCGAACAAAAAACGGACTCTTGATCTGAACTGCACCAATGCTCACCGCCAATAAAACGCCTAAGCGATGAGAGATACAATTCGATATCAGGAATCGCAGGCATGGATCATCAACAATGACTTCGATGCTTTTAAGGATTTCAATATCGCCTATGATAACGTGTCTAATAGAATTGGTTGCCGAAAAATCACGTTCGAAAACGCTCATTCGTAGCCATCCCACCGCTTTTAAAAAAGACCATGCTTGAAGACCTCCCACTTAAAAACAAACGCGTGCTCATGTTCACGGGCGATATCTATGAAGACCTTGAGTTGTGGTATCCGAAGTATCGCTTGATGGAGGCAGGAGCCGAAGTCGTTGTTGCGGGCCCCGAAGCCAACACCTTGTATTTAGGAAAAAATGGTTATCCCAATGTTTCCGACGCTAGGATTTCAGAGGTTCAGGCCAGTTCATATGACGGGCTTGTGGTGCCGGGAGGATTTATGCCGGACAAGCTCCGACGTGACCCTCTCGTTCTGGAGATTGTGCGGCATTTTCATGAAAACCAAAAGTGCATCGCTGCGGTTTGTCACGGCGGCTGGATTCCGATTTCGGCAGGAGTTTATCAAGGGGTCCGAGTCACAGGTTCGCCTGGAATCAAAGACGATTTAGTGAACGCTGGCGCAATCTGGGAAGACGCAGATGTCGTTGTAGATCGACATTTTGTTTGCAGCCGAAAACCGGATGATTTACCAGCGTTTTGCAGGGAGATCATCCGACTGATGGCCTAATTACATCATTGTGGGGCATTGGCTACCTGCGATTGATTCTTTTTCATTCCACCAAAAAAGTGTATGATGCGGGACTTGTTGTTGGATTTACAGGCCAATGACCCGTGTAAGCAAAAAACTAGCACTGAAAAAATACGACGGAAGCAAAAAATGAGCGACGGAAAAGTCCGGGCCAAAGTCCACTTAATCGAAGAAACCAAAACCTACGGGCAAAAAGGCTTTCGCAAACGCCTTGTTGTGCTTGAACAAGAAAAGGGGCGTTTCGAAAACTTCATTCCGATCGAGTTCATTCAGGACGATTGTGACAGCGCCGATGAATTAAAGGTTGGTGACGAAATCGAAGTTTCTTACCGTCTCAGCGGTCGTCGTTGGCAAAAAGACAGCCAAAGTGAAGCGAAATTTTTTCTGAATCTGGAAGCGGTCGATTTTCAAATCATGGGTGCTGGATCGAGTGGAGGCTCGAAACCAAACGCATCGGCACCCCCAGCCAACGCGAATGACGCTTTCAGCGAAGCGGCGTCCGTAGACGAAGAAGACATCCCGTTTTAACGGCGGTAGCTATGCTCGCCAAAGCGTGGAGCCCCACCGTCGGGTGACGGTAGCTACGCAACGAATCTAACGAAACCCACCTCGCAAATTTCAACGACGCCCACACATAGCATGCTCAACAAATACAGCTCACGAATCACGCAACCGAAATCTCAAGGTGCCTCGCAGGCAATGCTTTATGCAACCGGCATGACAGAAGCCGATATGGACAAGGCGCAGGTCGGCATCGCAAGCGTTTGGTATGACGGAAATCCGTGCAACATGCATCTGAATGTTTTAGCGGACGAAGTGAAAAAGGGCGTGGTTGATTCAGGTTTGGTCCCTATGCGATTCAATACGATCGGTGTCAGCGACGGCATTTCGATGGGTACTGAGGGGATGAGCTTTTCATTGCAAAGTCGTGATCTAATTGCCGATTCGATCGAAACAATCATGGGTGCGCAGTGGTACGATGGCCTCGTTGCGTTGCCAGGGTGTGACAAAAACATGCCAGGCTGCCTAATCGCGATGGGACGATTGAATCGCCCTGCGATCATGGTTTATGGAGGTACGATCAAACCGGGCTTCAGTGGCAAAGACAAGCTGGATATCGTTTCAGCGTTCCAATGTTACGGCCAATATCTTTCTGGTTCCATCGACGAAACCGAACGGTCGACGATCGTCAAAAAAGCTTGTCCGGGTGCAGGTGCTTGCGGCGGAATGTACACCGCCAACACAATGGCTAGCGCCATCGAAGCCTTGGGCATGTCGCTCCCCTATAGCTCCTCCATACCGGCGGAGGATCCGGACAAGATGGGGGAATGCATTGCGGCAGGGCACGCGATCCTGAACCTCCTTGAAAAAGACATCAAACCTCGCGACATCATGACTCGTCAAGCCTTTGAAAATGCCATGGTATTGATCATGGCGGTGGGCGGATCGACGAATGCCGTACTTCACTTGATTGCAATGGCAAGAAGTGTTGACGTCGATTTAACAATTGATGACTTTCAAAAAGTCAGCGACCGAGTCCCATTTATTGCCGACCTGAAACCGTCAGGCCTCTACGTCCAAGAGGATTTGCACCGAGTTGGCGGAACCCCGGCGGTCATGAAATACTTATTGGAAAAACAGCTTATCGATGGCGATTGCCTCACCGTAACCGGAAAAACGATCGCAGAAAACCTCGCAGATCTTCCTGGCCTTGCGGAAAACCAACCAATCATCAAGCCAATTTCTGATCCCATCAAAGAAACCGGGCACATTCAAATCCTTCGTGGAACTCTCGCTCCTGAGGGTGCCGTCGCTAAAATCACGGGCAAAGAAGGAATGATGTTTAGTGGTCCTGCAAAAGTATTTGATTCAGAAGAACTGATGCTGACCGCTCTTGAAGAGAAGAAAATTCAAAAAGGCGATGTCGTTGTGATTCGCTATGAAGGCCCAAAAGGTGGACCGGGAATGCCAGAAATGTTGACCCCAACTTCGGCCATCATGGGTGCTGGTTTGGGAAGCGATGTCGCCCTGTTAACAGACGGGCGATTTTCCGGAGGGTCCCATGGATTCATCGTGGGGCACGTTACGCCAGAAGCTCAAGAAGGTGGCCCGATCGGCCTGATTCGCGACGGAGACGTTATCACCATCGACGCAGACACAAACAAATTGGATGTTGATGTCGCTCCGGAAGAAATGGAAAAACGCAGTTCAGCATTCGTCGCTCCACCATTCAAGTCAACTCGCGGAACATTGTACAAGTACATCAAAAACGTAAAGAACGCGTCCGAGGGATGCGTTACCGATGAGTAAACTCTTCGACAAGATTGGCTGTTGAAGGCATCTGGCCGTTGAAGCATCGGATCGTTGAAGCATCGGATCGTTCCGCAGAGTGACTCTAAGACTGCTTCAGATCATGCCAGATTGCTCTAGCTCACACTAGATCATTCCAAGTCACTCGGGCGGCTCCATACCAACGTCATATTCATCACCATCGATCGAAACGACATCACCGGCCGAAAGCTTCTTTCGTCGGCGAGTTTCGACCTCTTGATTGACCATCACCAGCCCACTTTGGATCAATTGCTTGGCCTGTCCGCCGGTTGGAACCCCGCAAATCTGCAAAAAGTGATCAAGCCGTATGCTCGGTCCATTTTCTTCGTCAGTCATTCGGCTTGATGTGTTGTTGATGTTGAATGCTCAATTAGTCTGGTGTTCATGACCCAGCGGAAACGAAATCCGTTCGAGGATTCAACATTTTTCACCGCTTCTCCTTTCTTTTCAAGCTCGGGTACAAAATGCTTTTCAAAAACCGTAGCAGTGATTGCCGCCTTGGACTTTCTATTTTTCAAAAATCTTTGTTTTTTAGTTTCACGTTCCTGGCGTCGACATTCTCAGCGACGATCGAAATGAAGCACGCGACAGCCCAGACATTTGAACTCAATGTCGCATGCCCCTCAAAGTATTGTGTCGCTCGATTCGGCTCGGTTCTTCATGGACCATGCATACTCAACGACTCTTGCGCAACTGGTTCAACCAACCTTTCGAATTGTGAGCCAACGCGTCCTCGCATGATCACCAGCCAAGAAATGCTTGCGGATCTTAGTTACAGATTAGACACCCAGTTTGAGGTCCTTTACGCGGACAACGAAAAAGTCCTCGGCCAAATGACTAACCTTGGTGAATCAACAAGAAACCACGCCAACAAATTAAAAAAACTCGCCGAAGAACTCGAGAGAACTCAAAAAACGCAAGCGATGCAAATCAAATTCTTCGAGTCGATGTCCGTTTCGATGAAAAAACTCGCCGCTGAACAAAACAGAGAATTGGCGATCAAGGTTGACCAAAACGCAAAGGCTTATCAACAGCACCTAAGACGACTAACCGAACGATCAAGAGCAAGCGAGGCTCGGATCCTCGATGAAATGGACAAGACGTTTGGCGTTGTAAAAGCAACTTCGGAAGGTCTGGTTGGGGTGATGAAAAAGTCCACCGAAAATACCGAGTCCATTCTCGAGATCATTAGGGAGTCCGACAGTCAATTTGTAAAAGTCAGGAAGAACCAGGAATATAATGGCGGTCTGATTAAATCGGCAACCAAGAAAATGGGGAAAACGCATCAGTCACTTCTTGATTTCGCAGAAAAAACCGATGGAAAATTGCGAGCCCTTGAGCACGACAATGAAGCACAGCATGAGCAACTGGGAAACCTCTCCAACGCTTTGACTGACAGCAAAAAAGACTTGGCAGGAATCAAGAAACAATTGGTTGTTCATTCAGATAAGTCAGACGGACTAATGCGTGCTTTGGAGCATGACCTGAAATCGATAAGTGAACGAATTTCGAATTTAGAAAAAGCCGAACAGTTACGGCAAAAACAATTGCTCAAACGCTTGGAACGACTTGACCAGATCGAAAAACGGTTAGCCGTCATCGAACCAAAAAAACGCAAGAAGAAAAAATAATCTTGCATGCAAATCCATTCGATGCAGTATTCCTGACCAATACCGCAGCGATATTCTCTTTTTGAAATGCATCTTAAAAAGGGCCGCTAGGCAGACCCGCGAAGCCTAACTTTACCCGCGAAGCGTGTAGAAAAGCTCAGGTTCATTGACATAATTTGATCCTGCCCACTATTTGATCCTGCAATTTGATCCTGCAATTTGATCCTGCCCACAATGCAAATGAATACAACGCAAGAGTCATGTGGGGCCGCAGACAGCCACGCCAGATCGAATCGCGCCAACGTCAGCGGGTCGCCCGCGAAATTTGGCTTCTCTCCTTGCGGAACGTCGTAAGAGTTTCGTTGCCTGACCACTAAATTGACATTTGGACTTGGAAAGTTGTTGAATCTCGGTTTCAGTTTTCCAGTTCGCGCAGCAGCGAACGCAAGAGTTGGTTTGAGCTTTTGAGGGACTGGACTTTGGGCTCGGCCTTGGATCGATTAAAACGACCACACATGAGGCGTCTGCTCTGAAATCAACGGGTTAAGCAATTGAATGCCTTGCGAACAGTTTTTTGTAGATGAACCGCATCACTTTGTCCGGCGGTTGCGTAAAGAGTGGATAGAAAACGCTCAGCGGGATGTGGCCATTGCGACGAGCAGTGTCGTTTACCGACATGATCTTCGCCAACCGCTGTCCCAATTAACTGGACCTGTTCCCGTTTACTGTTTGTCCCTGTTTACTGTTAGCAAATAGTATGATCGATGCAATTCCGCAATGCATACAATAAGGAGATTGACAAACGGGTGCCGACGTTAATCCTTCATCGAGCCGAGCAATTTCAACAACCTCGCTACGATCTTGGGCTCTGCATCTTCCTCCAAACAAGAAGACCGGGCTCGCCAAGTCGTATAACCGCCGAGCTTATGATGCGCTGGTGGCGGAATGTATCCGTCTGCACCGTTCGCTAATTCGATATTAAACGTCGCTTTGATCGGACTTTGCGTTTTGATTTTCTTACCCGTTTCGGTAAACACCTCATTCGGAAACGTCGCGATGGCAAGGTCCCCAATCCGGATCGCCTGTAACACGATTTTACGTTTTGATGGTAACTGGCTCAACAATACAGCCTCGCGTGCATAAACTTGCTCCAGGGTTCTGGGCTTCGATCCTTTCAGCGGTTCGAGTAGTTTTTTGGCGGCAGTAAGTTCTTTTTCATCAGCCTGGCGGATCGAAAGCTCCAACTCGGCCTGCTTCATTTCAATGGCAACATCCGATCGATATTCAATTTCCTTTAAGGTTGCCAGTGCGGTGTCGGCAAGCTCTCGAGCAACGGTGAACCGATCGAACTTTCGTTTGGCGTCGGTAAAGTCTAAACAATTGGTATCGCCACTTGTTCCGTTGGACATTGCAGCCACAAACTTGGTATCGCCTCCGGACCATTCCTTTTGAATTAGGTTAGCAAACAGACCAAAATAATCTGCGGACAACGACGGCGCACCGGCGTAGTGTGTTGAATAGTTGGCGAGGACACCAATTGGCTTGCCGGCCCGATCCTGAAATGAAACGACGTATACATCGGTATCGACGCCACCAAGTTGCCTGATCTTGTTTCCATTGGCGACGCCCGGATTCATTTGCGCTCTATCATCGACCTTGCCGCTGAATCGATTTGTGGCAGCCGTTCCCGGTTCCATTAACCAACGTCGATTGAACACATTATTTTTGTTTTCGCCTATGCCAAAACCCATTTGAGCTGGCTGAAGCCGGTCGTTTGCAAACTTGATTCCTTTGGCAAGTTGTGGAATGAGAAAGCGAACGTACTTTGGGTCCGCCGAACTTCCCAATGCTCCGAATGATGAAGGAGCGGAATGTGTATGCGTAGACGAAATCATGATGTCCTCAACGGCAATACCTGTTGTCTTACTGGCCATCGCTTTCGATTGATCCAGAATATCGCGAGGGACCATGCAGCTGTCGACTACGCAAATTGCAATTTTCTTTTCACCACTCTTTAAAACAAAACACCTCGCGTGCAACGGCTCAATGACTTTATCAGCAGTTCGTTCATACATTCCGCCATTGACAATTACAGGGAATTCAATGGGCGAAATATTGATTGCGTATGCACCGACATACAAACCAGATTCCGGAGCCCCCGATCCGGCAGACAAGTCGTTCCCGCCACCAATCCAATCACTACCGATGGATACTGACACTGACAACAGTACGGCAATGACGGAAACAAAAACAAAACGGTGATTCGAAATTCTATCTTTTCGTTGTGAAAAAAACTTATTTTGCATTGTCCGACTCTTTGAAGGGAATGTTTTGATCGAGGTATCGCCAATTTTTCAAAAACGACAACAGGTCAGCCACTTCTTGAATGCCCAGCCCATCTTCGAGCCCAACTGGCATCAGTGACTTTCCTGTGGAAGCGAATTGCAGGATATCGTCACGGTTGATTTTCACGACAGAATTATTTGCCTGGCGAATCATGACCGCCGCCACGTTTTCTTCGATGATGATCCCAGAGAAAATCTTACCGTTATGGTTTTCAATCTGGTACTCGATGTAGTTACTGTCAATCGCCGCATTTGGAATCATGATATCGCGAAGAAGCTGCGACTTGGTCTTGGTACGCGTGTCGGAAATATCGGGGCCAATTTGATTTCCGAGATCTCCCAGCTGATGGCAACTGGCACACGTTTTTTCAAAGATACGTTTACCAAGTTGCGCGTTGGTTTCCATTTCGATCGCTGGCAGAAACTTTTTCAACGCGGCATTCCGATCGGAGGAAACTTTGATAACTAGATGTTTTTGGGCAAGTGAACGAACCTCAGCATTCTTAGAAAGCACTAGAGACTTTCGTGTCGTCGCGTCCAGCTCATGAACTTTGATTTTGTTAAACCGCACCATCTCAATTAACTTGAGCGCAACACTCGAACGTTGGACTGCCGCCCTTAAGACTTCGGCCCTAATTCGAGAGTTCAAACCGCGAAACCAATCCACCATATTGATCCATACCGAATCGTCATCCACCAAATGGCATGCTTCAATCGCAAGCAACTGAAGCTCTGGATTTGAAATATCCCGAGTCATTTCAAACAGCGTTGCATGGTCAGCCGACAACAATGCATGCAAAGCCAGCTTGGTTTTAGACGGTTCTTTACTAAACGATTTCGAAACCTTTTCTACTGCGATTGAGTCAGGACGATTTTCAGAAAGCATGATCTTCATTCGATTCAACTTTCCACGACGCTTAACGGCAGACAAGAACCGCACAGCAACACTGGAGGAAATCGCTGCAAACCGTTTGTAATCCCGTGAATTTTGCACAGGCTGAACAAGGTGACCTAGGCATTTCGAAACGATTTTGCATGCTTCTTCCAACGTAGCCGTTGACGAAACGCTATCCGCTAAATCAAAACATAATTGATCGAGTCCACTACTCTGTTCAATGCTCAATTCTGAATCACCGGTGATTCTGTCGAGAACGGAGTTTAGCAACTGTGAATGCGAATTCTTTGCAGCTAAAAGAATCGCGGACCGCATGTATCGATTTTGATTTTCCTCAACCGCAAACTCCACCAATCGTTCAGTTTTCACCTGCATGCCGAGTTTTGCGGCAGAAAGCAACGCTTGGAATCGAACGCGTTGCGATTCTGAACCAAACGAATCACGAATCCTCTTTTGATCACCGAGCGTCTCGGCAAAAAACACAACGGTCTTTTCTACCCTGGAATCGTCACGGTCAGCCGCTGTTTCCAGATCGTTTCGGTTCAGATGATTGAAGCTCTTCAGAAGATTCAAAATACGAATCACAGAATTTGCTGGAATGTTTTCATTTTTCAACAACTGACGCAGCAGATCAACGTTCGGTTTCAATTCGTTTTGCAGGAGCAAACGATGAGCCGTTTCGCGATCCCAAGAATTCGCCGAAACCAACATCAAGTAGACCCCGTCAGTCGCTTGTTGAATTAAGGCTTTCTCGAATAATCGCGTTCTTTTTTTCGAATCCTCGGCAACTCTCTCTCCTCGATGTGTTTTTGATTTGATTCGATATATTCGACCAAGATCTCCTCCTCGGCGTTCATCCGGCCATTTTTTCAGCTCATTTGGCATAAAGTCCGGGTGTTCGATCACTTCTCGTCGCATGTCAACAACATAAAGTGCGCCGTCTGGGCCGGTTGTTAAATTGACGGGTCGAAACGCCGGGTTGGTTGAAGCAAGAAACTCAACCCCGGTTCGAGCAGGCACGCCGGTTCCGGTAATGTCATTTGCTGTAAAGTCAATCACTTCGCGATGCACAAGGTTTGCTGTCGGATCGCAGACAAAAGCGTTCCCCATGAATTCTTTGCTAAGTGCATTGCCGAAAAAGAAATGCACACCGCAGGCAGCGGTAAATTGATTGGCGTGTAGATTTGATGTCGTCCATGTCTCGCTCAGGGGAAACAATCTTGAGTCGGAACCTGCCGCTGCAACGTCGACTACCGCCGGAGCGATCGGAATGCTTTTTGCAATTTCTAGATACTCATTCTCGAAGACAATTCGTTTCAACGGATTACGATTTGTGCATGTATAACGGTTCCCAGCATCGTCAAATGTCAAACCAAATTGTCCGTAGCCAGTGACTGATGTGCATGCAAGCGACAGTGGATCAAAACGAAAATCCATCCCACTGATTGAAATGGGAACCGATAATTGCGGACTAGAAATCATTCCATTACGCAAACCGTTGGCGACATAAATCTTGCCGTCGATACCGAGCATCGGATGATTCGCGCGAAGCTGTGTGTTTTGCTTAGCGAAGCCACGAAACAGAACCTGCTCTTCATCGCAAACCAAATCGCCATCGTTGTCCGCCAAATAACAGATCTTTCCTTCCATTGTTACGATCACGCCATTTTTCCAGGGTTGCAGACCGGTGGGGAAAAGAAGCTGATCGGCGAAAATCGTTACCGTTTCAAAAAAACCGTCAGCATTTAAGTCTTCTAAAACCTTAATTTTAGAATTTGGCTTATTACCCTTCAGGGTTGGGTAGTCACGCATTTCAACGACCCACATCCTCCCGTATTCATCGAATCGTACAGCGATTGGATCGACAACAGCCGGTTCAACGGCGACCAATTGAACGTCGCAATCAGGGTGAATCGAAAATTCCGAAAGGTAGCGTTCAGTAGAATCTTGAGCGGTTCCCAATTCGATGGCAAAGCAACTGATCGCAACCCAAATACAACAACAGCGAAAGTTTGCGACGAAAGACGACAAGTTACGATTTTGAAACGGAGAGGGTGACACGGCTAGTACTAGAACTCAGAGAGATAGGAATTTGAGCTTTTAGTTTATCAGGCCTCAATTTACTTTGCGACAAAATGAATAAACGATTGTTTTGGAAACGCGACTGCACATGTTTGAGTCTGAGGCCTTGAGCAAACCACAAAGAGCGTTGGATAGCAAAATCCCCGGTGCAACAGCGGGAAGCATTGATGAAATCAAAGGCAACCAATCGGCAGGATTTCGACCTGACCAACTGGTATACAAGTCTAATTTCACGAGCGAATGGCACGAACAAAACGAGAACCAGCGAATGACCTAAATACAAATGCTTTTTGCTGTGTGCTTGTCGTTATTTTGCAATGGCAGGAAATTCGACATGCTTTTGCCGGCAGCGACAAGATATCCCCTTTTTGAAAATTACAGCTCTACAATTTCCAGATTGAGCCGTCAGGCGCAATTTCACGAATGACGGTTGCCAGCGATGCCGTTCGATTTATAGCAACCATGATTGGCTCCAACCATTTTTCCCGATGTGCGGTCAATCGCCCCTTTTGGGCCATGTCGATTGCGCTGCGGTCGTCTGCGAAGACCGATTCCAAGTCCGACAACGACAATTCACTTTCCTGAACAAGACTGACACTCGAACCAAGGACTCTTGAAACGGAATCGGGATCCACCCTGGAATGCAATGAATCGTTTGGAATCAAATCAAAGTACCAACGAAAATCCGTGGTGCTTGCAAAGAAATCCCGCATCGCAACGTGATCTGCAAAAGATGCTTGTAAGCGGAGCGTTGCAAACTCGTGGGCGCGGTGACTTGGATTGTCAAAATCGAGCCCCCAGTCTGGGGTTCTCATCGCTTCGGGGCCCTCGACCAACGCATGACACAGCTCATGCAGCACCATTTGTCCAAGCGAGTCATCCGGGTCGAGCGTTTCCGGGGTCCCAATGCGAAGCACTCTAACACCGTCGAAAGCCGCAAAGACCTCTGGATCGCGGACAATATCGAAACCAAGTTGTTTCGATAATTCCGTCCAGACAATGTTGAGCGGATCAGAATAGTTTGAATTGATTTGACGCACGGAACGTATTCTTCACCCGATACCGGTAAATTAGCCCGAATTTTGAATTTAACGACCTGATTCACAATCAGGACAATGATTGGCGATCAACATTGAAGCGGGGAAAAAAGAACGAGTTTACGGACCCAGCTTGAACAAATTCGGGTTTTTCTTCATTCGCTTTCTTTTCACTTTTATAATCCGAAAAAGCCGTTAGAAACAGGAGATCCTGCACGAAAATGGAAGTCAGGAAATTGAATTGCCCCTGCTAAAAAAATCGGACAATTGGTATAAAATGGGTTTTTCTCAGCCCGATGGAATGAATGTACTTGTGAAACACGCTGCTGTAGGCCCGATTGCGATTCATTATCCAGATAAAGTGGAAACCAATGACGATTTAGATCGAGAGTGTCCCAATTGGGGAATCGATCTTATCTTTTCTAAAACGGGAATCGCGAAACGGTATGTTGCGGCTGAAAATGAATGTTCATCTGACTTGGCCGTCAACGCGGCGGAAAAATTATTTGCCCAGAACGACATCGATCGAAATTCCATCGATTATGTCATGCTTTGCACGCAAACACCGGATTATCCGCTACCAACGACCGCCTGCCTGGTGCAGGATCGTCTTGGGCTACGAACGGATATTGGAGCCTTCGATTTCAACTTAGGCTGCTCCGGATATGTTTACGGATTGTCAATGGCTGAGGGCTTGATTCGTAGTGGTGCCGCCAAACGTATTCTCTTTTTGACGGCGGAAACCTACTCGAAGTACATTGACCCGACCGACCGAAGCTTGCGAACGATATTCAGTGATGCAGCTGCGGCAACTCTCGTGGAATCAATTGACGAACCATCTCTTTCCGGTTTTCAGTTCGGCACCGATGGAAGTGGCGGCGACACATTACTGGTCTCCAAGGGTGCTCACCGCCGAAAGGAAGAAGCCCTGACTCCTCGGCACCGTCATCGCTGGCCGAGCGATCTATACATGGACGGCCCCAGCTTGATCAGTTTCGCGGTAGGTTCGGTGCCGGGAGTGATTGATGATGTTTTGGCCAAAGCAGGCCTCGCAAAAGACGACATCGAACTTTATTTAATGCACCAAGCTACCAAAAAGATGCTTAATTTGTTGCAGGAACGATTGGAGGTCGATGATGAAAAGCTACCCATACGGCTTGAGAATTGCGGAAACACCGTTTCCTCAACAATCCCAATCTTGATCGATGATTTACGAAAAGAAAAGAAAATTTCCAGGGACCAACACCAGCTCATGATTGGTTTTGGGGTAGGATGGTCGTGGGCAGGTTGTGTTTGGAAAGACGTTCTAAGCCCATCAAATTGACAATGCGAAACAGATGGGTTCGCTCATCAGGGACTCGCTGAAAGTTTCTTTCGATATCAATTGTTTCGTAATCACTGCTTGGTCGATGCGGTAGCCGAATATGCGAACGACAACCGTAGCGGTATTGCCGCTTTGCCAGCCTTTTACTCTTTGCCAGCCTTTTACTCTATGAATCGTCGAGAATTGTATGGAAAGCTTACGCTCAAAGCTTTTGATTGCGTCGCCTAAACTACCGGACGACAATTTTTTCCGATCTGTTGTTTTCATGATTCAGCACGATGACGAAGGTGCTTTGGGTGTGATTCTAAACCGCCCAACAGATTTTCGGCTACGCGAAGTTTGGCACGCGATTACCAGCACGCTAAGCCCCACGGACTCTCCAATTTATCGTGGGGGACCTGTCGAAAATCAACTCATTGCGATTCACGACCAAGTGGCATGCGCGGAGGACGAAGTAATGCCCGGAGTTTATCTTTCGACGCAAAAGTCGAGTTTAGAATTGCTGCTCGCTGGGCAAACCGAAAACATGAAAATATTCTTTGGTTACGCTGGATGGAGCACCAATCAATTGGAAAACGAATTGTCGACCGGCAGTTGGTTGGTTGCTGATGCAAACCGAGACCACATTTTTGGGGACCCTGAAAGCCTCTGGGAATGCGTAGCAGGCGAAATTGGAAACCAAGTACTTTTTGGAAGTACGTCACCGGAAAATGCTGGCGGGGAGTCGCTGAATGACGGTTCAGAAGCCTACCCAAACCCCTCCGCATTGAATGATTCATTTTTCGAGTCAAACGCTAGCAGAATCTGGTTAAATTAAAGAAAGTTTGCCGGATCTGTCGAAGCTACTCATGATTCGCGTTGTAGCAATCCGATTCAGAATTCGTAACTACAACTGTTGTCGCTGTTTTAATGGAGAGCGAAACCTTGAGGCTTTCAAAATCTTTACTGACGATTATAGCTCTCTTTGCGGGTGTTTTGTCCGCAGGAACCTCACCACTTAACGCGCAATTCCTTTCGCCTGCCGTTGGCCAATGGGAAACGAACGTGGGGTTCCGAGCGTTGGACCGACCCAGAGTCGATGATGCAAATTTCGCGGTGCTGCAGGACGGCAACACGGGAGCGACACTCCTCGACGCCAACACGCTGACCGATGTAAACATCGGCTTGGGAACAGATATTAGTATCTCTTCGCTTCGAGAGAATGGACTCGACTACGAGATTCGATTCTTCTTCAACAGTTTCGATCGAGAGACGTCGACTCAGGCGAACAGTATCACCAGCCCATTTTTTTCTGGCATTTCATTTACCGACGTCAATGGTAGATACAAATCGGACGTTTTTAATATTGAGTTGAACCAGAAGCGAGTCTTCAGCGAGTATGCTCGCTTCCTGCACGGTGTACGATTTCTTTACACCGATGAGGAGTTGAAGTTTGAAGGCGAGGGCCAAATCTTGCTTTTCGACTTTATTGGAACAACCACAACGCGAACCAAGAATCCGATGCTTGGCTATCACCTTGGAATCGAATCTCGAGTGGCCATCGTGCCAGGCTTGGATATCGATTCTTACTTTAAAGCTGGTGTGTTTTCGAACTTCGCCAGCCAATCGACAACGCAAACCAACAGCTTGCTCCCCGTCGGAGTATCAACGAGTGGTCAGGAGAGCGTCCTTGGCTTTGCCAGCGACTTTGGCGTCAAGTTCCAATTCAATGTCGTTGAAAACTTCCTTAGCTTTTATGGTGGTTACGATGGGATGTATGTGAACAGTTTTGCACCGGCACCAGCAAACGTGAATCTCGCATCGGGAATCGTCAATGACGTCGATTATTGGCTACATGGCATCGTGTTTGGAATGTCGGTTCGCCGATAACGTGCAATCGTCCCATCGATGAGCGTCAACTGTTTGATTTAGACGAACACTACCGTTTGGCGACAAACGCCAAAATCTGAATGACAAACCATTGACTGTATCAATCAGTTGAATCGACTTCGGCAGGCAACTCGAATATGGGGCCTGCCATTTTTGTTTCTTGAGATGCTTGCTCTGCGTAAAGCTCAAAGTTCGTTCTGAAAAGCTGCACAAGTTTTTGGGCGACATGTTGATAATTCTCGCTATTCGCCCATGTCTTTTGTGGATTCAAGATTTCGGAAGGGCAGCCAGGACAAACACTGGGCATCGACAATCCAAAAAACGGGTCCACTACATATTGAGCGTCATTCAAATCGCCGTTGTGAATCGCATCAATGATTGCGCGCGTGTATGAAAGCTTGATTCGCGAACCGGCACCATACTCACCACCAGTCCAACCCGTGTTGACCAACCAAGCGTTGGCATTGAACTTCTTCATCTTCTCAGCAAGCATTTCAGCGTATTTGGTCGGGTGCCAAACAAGAAAAGCCGCACCATAACAGGCGGAAAAAGTGGCTTGGGGCTCAACGATTCCCTGTTCGGTGCCGGCAATCTTGGCCGTGTAACCGCTAATGAACTGATACATGGCCTGAGCCGGCGTCAATTTGCTAACCGGCGGCAGCACACCAAATGCATCACAAGTCAAGAAAATAATATTCTTGGGCTGGCCACCGACGCAGGGAATTTTTGCGTTGTCGATAAATTCGATTGGATACGATACCCGAGTGTTTTGAGTAGAACTTCCATCCGTAAAATCGACCTCGCGTGATGCAGCATCTTGTACAGTATTCTCGAGCACCGCACCAAACCGGATCGCCGAGAAAATCTCCGGTTCCTTTTCGGGTGACAAATCGATGCACTTCGCATAACAACCACCTTCGATATTAAAAACGCCTTGGTCGGTCCAGCAATGCTCATCATCCCCAATCAAGTGACGATTCGGATCGGCAGATAGAGTCGTCTTGCCCGTGCCTGATAGTCCAAAAAACAGCGATACGTCACCATCGTCACCTTCGTTACACGAACAGTGCATCGACAAAACACCACGTTTGGGCATTAAGTAATTCATGATCGTGAACGCACCTTTTTTCATCTCTCCCGCATACTGGGTTCCCAATATCACCATCTCTCGAGACTCGAAACTTAGAGCAACGCAGGTCTCAGATGTCACGCCGTTCACCGACGGATCGGCTGAATCGCGGCCGGCGTTGTAGATCACATAGTCGGGCGTTCCGAATACTGCCAATTCTTTTTTTGTTGGTCGAATCAGCATGTTATGCATAAAGAGTGCGTGATAAGGTCGCTCGCATATAATCCGAACCTTGATTCGATAGTCAGGATGCCAGCCAGCAAATCCGTCAATCACGTACAACCGTGTGCTTTTTTCAAGATAAGCGATGGCCTGAGCACGCACCTTATCGAATGACTCCTCGGAGATCGGTCGATTGACATCGCCCCACCAGACATCCGCTTTTGAGGATTCACTCTCGACGACTCGTTTGTCCTTGGGACTCCGTCCCGTCTTTTCCCCGGAACTGGTCGCTAGAGCACCAAAACTGGTAAGCTGCCCATCACCCAAACTGATAGCATGCTCGTAAAGCATTGCTGGCGAAGGATTTCGGTAGACACTACCAGCGAAATTATTGACTGAGATTGCGGTGAGTTGGCTCATTCTGTTTGACCCAGATGAAGTTTTTGTTTTATTTGCGAAAAAAGAATTCTGGCGGGCTTTTAAATGCTTGAGCAATCGGCAATCAACCGTCCAAATTAAAACGACGGTTCGAGTTCAGAAGAGATTCTGGATTGCCATACCCACTCTCGGAACTGACATTGTGTGATTGCTCAATCAAAAATAGGGTACTTGCTTCGACTGAGTCGTTTTTAGTGACAGCAATTACGGTCACGTGAAATACCTGACTGCACAAACAAATCTTGAAAACGTAAGCCTAAAACTGCAACAGAAATTGGGCAAGTCTCATGGATGGGAATCGATCTTTCAATTTAGGAAAAAGTCATTTTTTCTTACTGGCATTTACCATCGCCGCTCTTTGCATTGAGTCTGACAATGATTCGTGTCATGCGCAAATCTTAGACGGCATCCGTTTAAGTTCACGCAGTCCTTCACCACCTTCTTCCGATCCCCCGAAAAGCCCCAAGCGGGATCGCGACCGTCACCATCATTATGACGACGATAAGGATTCGAATCTGATTGGCAGTATTATCGGCGCAGTTCTCTTTGGAAGTGACGATTCATCAAGCAACTCCTCGGTTAGCATGGAGTTTCATGATTCTGATCATCAAAGTGATATTGATTACGAGATCTACGCAGAACCAACACCCGATTCAATCGCTGGTTTCAATCAGTTTCCATACGAAGACGGAAACGGAATCATTATCGATTCCAAAATCGGTCAACCTTCTCAACGCAAATTTGCATTCTGGTACGGAACCGACTTCGACGATATTGATACTTGGAACACTCAAATCCGCTTTGACAATTCAGATTCAATTGGCTTTGATTTTCAATGGGCCCATTTACGTGAAAAACTGGTCGGACTGCCGTCCGACAGCTTGAATTTGATGGACTTCAACGTAACAACAATGTGGATAAAGCGTGAGAATGTCGTCGTTCGCGCGGGTGGTGGCATCAATCTTTTAAGCGACAATTTTGGAACGGAAGTTGATTACAATCTAACCATGTCCGCGGAACTATTTCCGGTGAAACCGCTGGTTATGAGTTTTGAAATTGACCATGGCGAACTGGGCTCAACCCACCAAACGCACTTGCTTTCGACCGTCGGCCTTAATTTGCGACAAGCTGAATTCATGACCGGCTATGAATTTAGAAAAATCGGCCGGACCGAACTCAAGGGCCCCATTCTGGGCATGCGGATTTGGTGGTAAGCAAACTTTGCAGAAACGAAAGCCATTCCCAGTATGACAGTCGATGCTTAGAGGCAGATTCCTCTGACAGCCATTTGTTGAAAATTGAATTGATGCACTTTGGAATTCCAGAGCAATGCCTGCTACAGCTGTAAGTTATTTGATATGATGTAATTCTCGGTAACTATTGTTTGTAGGGGCAGTCATGTACGTATCTTGCCCAGTCTGTGAAACTCGGATTGATTATGAAACGGTCGGGGCCAACGACAAATCGATCTATTGTCCCAGCTGTAAATCAGATGTCAGCATTGAAGGCTTAATCACCAGTCGGTTGGTCAGCAAATTCGATGACAGTCCAACTCGAACGATGACCATCGATTTATCGAATGACATCGCAATCAAGCCGGGTGGCTTCATCGGCAAGTTCGAGATTCTCGAAATTGTAGGCGAAGGTGGTTTTGGGAGCGTTTACAAAGCCCGTGATCATGAGCTTGATCGGATTGTTGCCTTAAAAGTACCGAAAGGTTCCGATGCATCGGAAATCAATGCAGAACTTTTCCTCCGTGAAGCCCAACTAGCCGCGAGCGTTCGCGATTCGAACATCGTTGCCGTTCATGAAATTGGTAGAGATGGTGACACGAGCTTTATCTGCTCTGAATTTATTGACGGCGATACGCTCAAGGCGTGGACGAGAGAGAATCACCCGTCGATCATTGATTGCTGCAATTTGATCATTCGTATCGCAAAGTCACTTCAAAAGGCTCATGATGCAGAACTGATTCACCGTGATTTGAAACCCGCCAATATCCTGATGGATTCAGAGGGTACCCCCTACATCACAGACTTTGGTTTGGCCAAACGAATTGCCACCGATGAAATTGGAAATGTTCTTGCGAGCAAGACGGCAAGTGAGAACCGCAGGGAAATCGTTGGCACACCAGCATACATGTCGCCGGAGCAGGCCATTGGCGATCTATCGCTCATCAACAGGAGAACAGACTTATATAGCCTGGGCGTCATCCTATACGAATTGGTTGTCGGCAAGCGTCCATTCAACGGATCATCCGCAACATTGATCCAAGACGTCATCTACCAGAACGCTGTTGAGCCAGCAAAGGCCAATGAAAATGTGCCCAAGGTATTGAGCGCAATCATCAAAAAAGCGATGTCAAAAAATCAGCATGAGCGTTTTGACTCTGCATCCGAATTCGCCGAAGAACTGCAAAGATTTGTGGCGGGTAAACCGACGATTACTTCGCCGCTAACGGTGACGGAGAATATTCTATACCAAGCGTCGAAACATCGATTAATCGTTGCTGCAAGCGTCGTCGTCGTTTTGGCCGTCTGTATTACCGCAGTGATTTCACCGTTGGGGGCGGAGCAAAATGCTGCTGCCCCATTTGTGATTCCGCCGGCGAAAAAGATCCCGCTGGCGAGGGTCACGATTACCACCAAGCCAGCACGCGCAACGATTGCAGTCATTCCATTACACCCCGTTTACAGAACACCGATCTTGGATGAGATCATTCAGCCAAGCGAACAGACACCGGTCGTCGTCGATTTGCCAGCTGGAGACTTCATCGTTGAGGCCTACATTCCCGGTATGAAGGATGGCGGGGTTCACGAAGTGCGTCGTGCGGTTGCGCCAGCTTTTGCGATGCGTGGCCAAACCACTCAATTTCGAACCATTGTTTTGAAGGAAATTGAAATGTCAAATATTTCTTCTGTAAGCGGTGGAGCCGTTGATGTTCCACTAACGACACCCGACGGTGTAAGTCCCTATGAGTATGAAACACGTGATATAACGCCATTTTATATCCAGCAAACAGAGGTTACTTGCAAACAATATTCTGACGTCATGGGTAAACTTCCTTCCTTACTCACTCAATCAAAAGACCCGATCGCAAACGCAGATTACCCCGTGACGCTCTTTGAATTAGAAGACGCATTGGAATTCGCTGAACGAATTGGAATGCGTTTAATGGAATTCGACGAATACTACTTTTTGGTAACTAACGGATGCCGCATCGAGGCCGTAAAAGACGCAATTCGTGATGGAGTCAATTGCTGGGAAATCAATCCGGTCAAGTCATGTGATGTGGATTTAATCGATGGCAAATTGGTCTCAAAAGAAATTTATGGCTTGTTTTCTAATGTAGCCGAAGCAACCGGTTCGACTCGGATTTCCGAACGCATTGTGGCTCAAGGCCTGCAGGCGTTGTTATCCAAGAGCAACATTGTTGCTGGCGCTCCCATGAAGTACTTTGACGGCAAAGGTGCGCCTCTAAGCACTCTTCATTTCGGCAAATTCAAGCAAGAGGACGTTTCTGGACGAAGCTTGTCCGATCCGTATATTGGCTTTCGATGCGTGAAAAGCCATTTCCCTCGTTTTATTAAACGGGACGAATGAGTTGGGGCTCTAAATCTTGCCCCAATTCAATCGTGTTTGTCAAAAAGATTATGAATCAGTTTGGCGAATTGGTTGACGACGGCGCTTTTGTTGTGACCGTAAATTCGCGACCGTCATAGGTCAGTTTGTTTCCGACAAGCGTGCCGGTCTTTGTGGTAGCAGTCGTAGGATCAACTTCGCTACCAAATAGTGCAGTGCACATCTTCTCACTATCAGTTCCAGTGGTTTTTCTACCCTTGATTCGAATGCTGATTGTAAGGAAAACTTTGCCGCCAGCCTTAACAAGTTCCGTTGCCTCTGTTGACATATGGGTCGTTACCCCAGAGCCAAACGGAACGAATAAACGCGCTTTGGCGTCCGTGTATTTAGCTTGCGTTGCAGATTCCGAGGTACAATTGCAGCTGGTACCGTTCAGACAACCGGTAGTGATCTGAGATTCAAACTTCACGATTCCGTTGCCCATTTGGCTAGTGGCACAATTTTTCTTCTGGTAGTAATAATGACGCCCTTGAGAAAACAACAGATAGTCCGGGCACTCCATTGAAGAGCCACCGTTGCCACCACTATCGTTCGGATCGTCTATCTGTGCATGAACTTGAGTGGCCGCGAGACCAATCGCCGCGAATAAAATGAAATTTGAACAAGCCTTCATGATTCTCCTCTTTGTGTAGTAGTCCACTAACAGTGTTAGATTCAAGGGTCGATGTTAGTACCAAACAAGCGTGATTTGAACCATTTTTTTTCAGTTTTCCTCAATCATCGCGATTTCTCATCATTACTTTGCTATTAGTCCGCACAACTCATTCACGCCACATCCCAGCAGTTGACTTTCATTGGAAAACAGTTGAAGAATTTTCTTGCCTTTTTCGCCATCGAACAAACCGGTTACCGCTCGTTCGAATTTAGCCTCCAAGACCGGCATTCCATCAGTGCGACGACGACGATGTCCGATCGGATACTCGATTTCGATTCGATCGGTTGCCGTCCCGTCTTTAAAGACAATCCGCAACGCATTGGCGATAGAGCGTTTTTCCGGATCATGATAGTCCGCTGAATATTGCGGTTCTTCAACAACATTCATTTTTTCACGAAGCCTATCGATCATCGGATTCCCTCGATGAAAGTCATCCTCGTAATTTTCGGCCACCAAATTGCCGGTGATTAGCGGAACAGCGACCATATATTGCAAACAATGATCACGGTCAGCAGGATTCGCCAGTGGGCCGTGCTTGGAAATAATCCGAATTGCAGAATCATGCGTGGAAATTTCAATCGATTCAATTTCGCCAAGGCGATCTTTAACTATCGGATGCAATTGAACCGCCGCCTCACAAGCCGTCTGCGAATGGAATTCAGCCGGAAAACTCAACTTGAAGAGAATATTTTCCATCACGTAACTTCCAAACTCACGTTGAAATTTGAAATTCCGATCTGATTCGTCTTTTAAAGACAGATCTTTATTCCAATGGCTGTAGGAAACATCATAAAAGCCCCACTGAGGCGCGGTCAGCACCCCCGGAATTCCCATTTCACCACGCATTGCAATGTCAGCAAGTTGCACGGCACGAGAAGTTGCATCGCCAGCCGCCCAAGATTTTCGTGAGCCGGCATTGGGCGCATGTCGATAAGTCCGAAGTGCCGAGCCATCCACCCACGCATGGGATACAGCTGACATGATTTGGTCACGATTTCCCCCCATCATTCGAGATACGACAGCGGTTGACGCAAGCCGTACCAGCAACACATGGTCAAGTCCGACACGATTAAAACTGTTCTCCAATGCTAAGACGCCCTGAATTTCATGAGCCTGAATCATCGCGATCAGCACATCGCGCACAACAAGCGGTTTCTCACCACGCGACACTTTGATTTGTGAAAGATGATCCGCAATCGCCAGGATCGCGCCCAGGTTATCACTAGGATGTCCCCATTCGGCCGCCAACCAAGTGTCATTGAAGTCCAACCAACGGACAATACAGCCGATATCCCATGCAGCTTTCACTGGATCAAGTCTGTACTCCGTTCCCGGAACGCGCACTCCAAACGGAACGGTTGTTCCGTCAACATACGGGCCGAGCATTTTTGTGCATTCCGGAAACTTGAGGGCCATGAACCCGCACCCCAACGTATCGGTCAAACAGTAGCGTGCTGTTTCCATCGCCTCTGTTGAATCCACTTCGTAGTGGAGAACGTAGTCGGTGATTTTTTGAATAACGCCATCATATTCGGGGCGATGATTGAGGTCGAAGTTAGCGCTCATGGTTGTTATTTTCTAGCGAAATACAGTTGTTTGCACGGGCAGCCGAAAAGAACCGAATGCGACGCAATTCGGACATGGAATCCGGGAGAATCGCCGACCGGCGATAGCAAATGACGTATTGTTGGCGGATGAGAGGGCGCACGCAAGTGTGATGGCGACCCTGCACCCTTTTTGTGCCATGTTGAAATCCGAGATTTATTGGGTGGGGAAAAGCGTATGCATGTTTCACCCCATGGCGACGCATTGATTAAAACTGACAGGTCAATCGATTACGGTTTCCTGCTTGCGAGGATCGGTTTTGGCAATGATCTTGCTCACCCCCGACTGATTGAAACCCTTGTATCCATCATTGCGTTCCAAAATCTCCAAATGCGATCCCACGGCGCCGTTGACGCGAAATTTCTCGGCCTCGTCCTTACTAATTGATTTTTGCGTAACAAGCGTTTCCAAACGGTCTTCATCGACTTTCCAAATTTCGGCGTTCGTAAAACATTGCTTAAGGAACGCAAAATCAGTAAACGGATCCATGCTCAAAACGCCGTTATTTTCTAGTAAATTGCGGGCTGCAGAATAATCGAATTGGCACTCAAGATGATGCATTCCTGCTTCCAAAAAGGCTTCGCCATGGAGCGCACACCACAGGCCGACTGTCCCTAATTCATCACGAGACTCAAATCCTTCATGAGCAAAATCGCCCGCCAACTCTTCTTCGCTCATATCAACGTCCGCAAAAACGACGATGCCGCACCGTTCTTGCTCAAGCACCTGAGCTCCCCAACCCGCTTCCGCTCCAGCATAAAATCTCTCGCGACAATTGAATCCAAGTTTTTCCAAGATTGAAATCAAATCGGCGAATGATTCTCGGCTGGATCGATAAGTGTGGTGATCGTGATTTGCCCAACCTAGCCCCAACCGATCTTGCCGAGCTTTCTGAACTCGGGCAGCATGATTTCGCGATTCCCAATAGATTCGCTCACATTGAAAAAACAGATCACAAGCGCGGTCAACTCCAATTCGTTCGATCGCGTCATCGATGGATTCGTTCGCGTTATCGAATCCATCCCGATTCGATTTACAGTGACGATTTCGAAGTCGAAAACTCTCCTGGATTTGACAAATCTGCAGAGCATGATTCGCCTCGTCAATGCAGGTTTCCCAGCACTGAATTCCGTGTTTCTCAATCACCCAAAATTCAAAATCCTGATCCGCCGCAACCATCGCAATCCGTTTTGAGGCATTCGGAATCGATTTCATGTCAACCTGAATCTGATGCGTGGCAACAAAATCAACCACCGACTCGACCTTTAAACCGATTCGAGATTCGGATTGATCGGCGATTACAATCACCGGAAACAATCCGCCGGCATGCTTGTAAACCGTTCGATCGGTCCCTTTTTCAATTACGGCGAAACCGGCATCAATCAGCGAACCGATCGGCAGGAACTCCTCAGCCAGCTTTGTTGACAATTCGAAATGATCAATCCAATCAATCAACCGAGTTCCTGTCACCTGCTGTAATTGCCTACGTAAGCTCTGGAGGAATTCAATCTTTCCCACAAAAAGTTCAACAAGTTCTTTGACTATTTTGCCTGCAACCGGCTGGGGCTTCCAATTGAAGGAGTCAGCGGCCAAGCTACCTTTCGCGGTTTCGTTTCGGACCATCGTTTCATCTACCTTTAATTGAATGCTTCAGGATTGTTCAGTATTTGCCATGAAACGCCGATCGAGCAAGCCACCCAATCGAAAATCATCTGCGTTGACCCGCTTTTTCGAGCTTTGTTATACTCTCGGGTACGTATTCGACGGCTCAACGAAATTAAATAAAAGGACCCAACGCATGGCCACCGCAAATTTTCCTGGAATTCGCGACGACATTACTCAATGCATCGGCAACACCCCGCTGGTAAAAATCCGTCGGATCTCCGAGGGTTGTGTCGCGACTGTGGTTGGAAAAGTCGAAAACATGAACCCGCTTTGGAGTGTCAAAGATCGCATTGGCCGTGCGATGATTGACTCGATGGAAAACAAAGGCTTGATCAAAGACGGGACTGTTATAATCGAGCCCACCAGCGGCAATACAGGAATCGCTTTGGCTTATGTTTGTGCTGCTCGTGGATACACGCTAAAAGTCTGCATGCCTGAAAGCATGACAATTGAACGCCGTCGCCTGTTGAAAGCGTTAGGGGCAGAGGTGATTTTGACGCCGGCAGCGGAGGGAATGCCAGGTGCTGTCAAGCGAGCAACCGAGATGGCAGAAGCAAACGACAATTACGTCATGCCACAACAGTTCAAGAATCCGGCCAATCCGGAAGTCCACCGCAAAACAACGGCAGAAGAAATTTGGCGTGACACAGAGGGACAAATCGACATCTTTGTTTCGGGTGTTGGAACCGGCGGCACCATCACCGGAGTTTCAGAGGCATTGAAAGAGCGAAAACCTGACATGAAAACCATTGCGGTAGAACCGGCCAACAGCCCAGTGATTACACAGCGCCGCAGTGGCGAAACCATTCAACCTGGAAAACATACCATCCAAGGGATCGGTGCCGGCTTTATTCCGGATGTTTTGAATATCGATATTATTGACGAAGTAATGCTCGTTAAGGACGAAGATGCTGCAGCAACGGCGCGAGGACTCTCAGAAAAAGAAGGCTTGTTCTGCGGTATCAGTTGCGGAGCCGCAGCATGGGCAGCGCTAGAGGTCGGTCGCCGCCCAGAAAATGCTGGCAAACTGATCGTGGTCGTGCTTCCAGACCTTGGTGAACGCTACCTATCGACCTCACTTTATCCAGAATAAGAGAATCAGAATATGAGTTCGATTTAAGACACGCTTAACAAACAAAAATGAAAATAGAGAGACCGTATTCTACGGTCTTTTTTCATGTTCTAAGTTTCGCCTCGATTTTGCATTTTGAAAAAGAAGCAATGCGAATTTCCACGCGAATCGGCGTCACTTGGCGAAATCACGGTCCGCTATTAACTTTCGCAAGATAGATTAGTTTATAAGAAAACATTACTCACGATTTGGATGAACTATGTCATTGTTTGGAAATCCCAGCTACCAATACCGCGAAACCTACTTCATTCTCTTCGAGGAGGACCAACGTCCCAGTCCTGATGCATTTATTGCTGCGATTGCGGAATTAGGTGATCGCTATGAAATCAAGGAAATCCACAAGGACTCAGATGAGCAGCTTGAATCCATGACAGTTGTTTCACCCAGTGATTTTGCTGGAATGGACATCACGTATGTGGATGGCGAAGAGGTGCTGGAGCAGGTTGGTGAATTGAACGAGCAGTTCAGAACAACAACACTGACCGGAGACGAGATGAAAAAAATCGCTCGTATCGGAAAGTGTCGAGCACGTTTTGACATCCTGCATTTTGAAGAAATCACGACCAGCGAAGATGATTTCCTTGACCCAGGCTCTTTGTTAACGGTCGTGGAAAAAATTGCGAATTTGTGTGGTGGTGTCGGCATCGATCGTGAATCGCTCACCATTATTTAACGATTGAATTCAACGAGTCCCTCCAAAGCAGGCAAACCGAAAATGCTCGCCAAACAAGTCAAAACTGGCGCCATTGTTGTTCACAATGGCGCCCCAGTTGTTATCAACAAAGTTCAGGTCAACACTCCGTCAGCGCGCGGTGCCGCAACGCTTTACGAATTTGTTGCCAAGAACATCGTGACAAAACAAAAGATCGACATCAAATTGAAAGGAACCGACAACTTGGACGAAGCGGACTTTCAAACTCGTGAAATCAAGTTGATGTACACTGACAATGAATCGGCACACTTTCTTGATCAGGAAAACTATAACCAGTATTCGCTGCCATTAGTTGACGTCGCGGACGAAATCCGATTCGTCACCGAAGAACTGGAAGGGATGAACGCGATGATTTACAACGACGAGTGCGTTGGAATTACCCTGCCGGCCTCGGTAGTTTTGAAGATCGACCAATGTGATCCGGGCGTCAAAGGGAACTCGGCAACCAGTCGCACAAAGCCAGCAAAATTGGAAAGCGGTGTCGAGATCCAAGTTCCTGAATATCTGAAAGAAGGCGATGTGGTCAAAGTGGATACACGGACCGCTTCATTTCTTTCGCGAGCCTAACAACACCGCTACCCACCTGCGACAAACATCCTCCAACGCAAACATCCCCCAGCGCAAACGAAATCAGGTCACATTGATTTCACTGATATATCTCGCCGCTTCGTTACCGGTCAAGACGTCGGATTCGCCATAGTATGCGGGTAAGCATACCCGAAACTCCGTTCCAACACCGACAGTCGATTCGACTGAGACCCTGCCACCGTGCCCCTTTACGATTCCGACAACCGAAGCCAATCCAAGACCGCGTCCCTTATTCTTTTTGGAATAAAAAGGATCGAATAAGAACTGCAAGGTCTCCTCGTCCATTCCAACACCATCGTCTTTACAGCTAATCACGTGAAACTCAGTCATTGAATTCCGAGACTCTAAATAAGTCGAACCGGGTTGATTGCGATCAACCGATCGGGTCGACAGCGATAATTCAATCTGCCCTGCATCACCGACGGCCTGTATCGCGTTGGTCATCAAATTTAAAACCACCTGCTGAATCTGTGTAGGCATTCCGAGCGTGAAAAATGGTTCTGGCGAATCAGAGAATCGCACAGTAACAGCTTTTGGAATGGTTGAGAACAAAACTTGAATCGCGTCGGTGATTTGTACCCCGATGTTCACTTTTTGCAATTCACGGGGTGCCCGCCCGCTAAATTGGAGCATTTGTTGGCAAATATCTACGGCTGTCGTCGAGGACTTTTCGATGTCGTCAATCCGCTCTAGATCGGATTTACGATTCTGCTGAACATCCAGCTTTAATAAATCCAGATTAATTAAGATAGCCGTCAAGATATTGTTAAAATCGTGTGCTATCCGACCGGCCATTACCGACAAACCCTCCAGGCGCTGCGACCTGGCAATCTCCTCTGTTCTCTTTTGCTCCTTTTGCTTTTCAAGGTTCTCATCCTCGAACTGACGGCCTAACTTGGTTTCGGGTTGCGGTTCTTCAAATGAGACCTGTAGTTGCGTAGTGTTCTCCAGGACCGATTTCTCTATTTCTTTCTTTTTCGTAATATCCTCCGCGACGCCAAACTCAGTGGCTTCGTCTTCAGGATCGACATAGCTTCGTGCATGAATCCACTTGATCCGACCGTCGGCCATAACCAACCGGAATTCATGATCGACTTTCCCGCGGCAGAGATTCGACTCAAAACTGCGACGAACAGAGTGCAAATCATCGGGGTGGATGTTTTGAAAGAAGGTCTCCGGATCTGAACACAGTACATCGCAAGTTGATTCCCAGACCTTTTCGTACGACGGGCTGATGAAGGCAACCTGCTTACCTTTTCGTATCCAATGCACCTGAGGAATCACGTTGATCAATCGGTCGAACGCATGGCTTGCAACGGAATTCGAATAGGCTCGACGAAAGAATTGAAGGACGGCAATTCCATGCAGTAACGCGATCAGTGCAGAGAAAAACGATAACCAAAAATAAAATTCGCCACGAAAGAAACAACAAGACAGAATGATCGAGATGATACAAAGCGTGATGGGCGGGATCAAATGAAAAACAAGGTTCCGGCTCATGATCGCTTCGAGTCGAGAAGCAAATTCTGTCCTCGATTTTGTATGGTCTATTTCCATGTTACTTGTGATCCAAGTTTTACCGAGACCATTATGCACCAGACTGCGCGTCGTGACGAATCCTGATTTCTCGAATTTACGACTGAAACGGTCGCCTAGGAGGCAACAACTTGATCCAGATGTACATCCATTTGCGGATACGGAATGCCAATTTCAGCGCGATCCAATGCATATTTGGTTGCTCGAATCAGTTGCTGCTTGACCTCCCAAAACATGTCAGCCTTTACCCAAACTCTTAATTGCCAATCTATTGAAGACCCACCCAGTTCCTGCAACATGACAACCGGCTCAGGCTCTTTCAAAGTATTCTTCAGGTTCGCGAGAACGCCTTCAAGTACAGCTCTAGTTTGGTCCAAGTCCGCCGCATATTCAGTTCCTACGTTAACATCGATCCGACGTTTCGAATGATGGCTAACGTTTTCGATTGTCGCCCCAAAAACAGAGCTATTGGGGATAATGACTCGACGATTATCGACGGTATCCAAAGTGGTTGCAAAAAGATCAATTTCATTTACCGTTCCAGCTTCGCCACCAACCTTTACAAATTGTCCTACCTTGAATGGCCGGAAAACGAGCAGCATCACGCCGCTTGCAAAATTAGACAACGTTCCTTGGAAGGCCAATCCGATGGCAAGACCCATTGCTCCGAGTACGGCGGCGAACGATGTCGTTTCAATTCCAAAGATACTCAAACAACCGAGAAGCCCAAGTGCCATCACAGCCCAGCGAGCCATCTTTGCAAAAAATTTGGTCAACGTCTCATCAAACTTTGCTTTTTCGAGCCCCCGAGTTACAACACGTGACAGGATCCCGGAAATGATCCACGTTACAAATAGAATAATCAGGACTTTGATTGCACCGATTCCATACGGAATTCCGTATTCAACGGCAGCCTGCACCCATTCCGGCGAGTCGCTGGGCAATAGCGATCTGACGTTGTCCTTCACCGCATTGGTTGTTGCATCAGCGGGAGGCTGAACAACAGGAACTTCAGTTTTGGATACGTCTTGTGTGATCAACGGAATGAGAACCATAAGGACTCCTAGAATAAGAAGTAAAATTTGGTACGAATGAGAATAGAGTGACGGGTGAGTCGCTCACTATTTCGATAATCACAAATTAGAACAAAAACCAGGTAATCAAGCAGTGGCAAAACCAACAACAAACTTTGTCGATGAAGTTATCAAGAGACGACGCACCGAAAAAGTACTCGCAATAGGGAACAGTCCACCGCAGCTCAAAGAAGCTGAGATCAAACAGTTTGACGAATTGGTTTTTCAGGCAGTGGATGTCGCCGGTTGGGCTCCTTTCCACTACGATCGCAAAAAAGACGGCCTAGCCGAACCGTGGCGTTTCACGATATTCAAGGCCCATCGTTGCCGCGAGATTGCCAAACATTTTTTCGATTGGTTCACAGATATCAAACCCAACAACAAACTTCCCAAAATGCTTAATGCGTGCGGTGCGTTGGTCCTGATCACCTGGTTACCTGAAACCGAAATCGACAACCCGAAAATCGGCCAAGTCAACGAGGAACATTTGGCCGCAGCAGCGGCGGCAACTCAGAACCTCTTGCTGGCTCTCGAAAGCCGAGAACTGGGGACGTACTGGTCCAGCGGTGGGCAACTCGGTTCACCAGAGTTCTTTCAACGGTTTGATATGAATCCGGCCGGTCGGTTGATCGCCGCAATATTTGTCCGATATCCAGGATTGCTTGACCATAATGATATCAATGTAATTTCCGGGAAAAATCGAGAAAAACGGTCACAATGGCAGAATTGGACCCAGGTCATTGACTAGGGCAATCGCCTCATTTGCGTTGACTATCCAGTTGGCGAATTTTGTATTTTTTTCCGTTTTACAAAACGAAAATCCGTTGATAATCTGGATCAGTTATTTTGTTCAACCTTTAAAACTCGCGTTTTGGATTCTTACAAAAATTGTCAACTGTCGCTGAATCTACAATCTCTTCCGCGGAAGAATTCTCGCAGGAAGTGCTCGCAACCGTAAACGCGCATACAAAGGAAATCGGGAAGAATATTTTTTCCCGGTTATCCCGAAGCAACCCGTGGTTCTTTCAACGTCGTTGGTGGGACGACCGAATCATGGACTGGTCGATGAAAGACGAACAACTCAAGGTTCAACTCTTTCGTTTCGTCGACGTGCTGCCCATGTTGACCACAAACGACCTGATCGTCCAACACTTGCGACAATACCTCGGCCAAGCATCTCATGCTCTGCCATGGTTTCTGAAGCTAGGACTCAATCTGTTTGCAAAGTCTTCGCCAACTCGGTCGATCGTTGCGAACGTTGCTAAGATGGGTGCGTCGAATTTTGCAAAAAAGTTTATCGCTGGCACCAATGCAAAGGAAGTGATCGCATCTGCAAAAGCAGAACGAAAACTTGGACGCGGATTTACGTTGGACATTTTAGGCGAAGCGGTCGCAAGTCAAATCGAAGCCGACGGATACTTCGAAGCGTATAAGACGCTTTTGTTGGAAGTCGCGCCCGAGGTCAACACCTGGAAAGACGATAACATTATCGACTTTGATGCCAATGGACGGATCCCGCGAACGAACCTGTCGGTAAAACTATCGGCGCTTGATCCCCATTTTGATCCCATAGATTTCGACGGAGTGGCAGAACGAGTCGGCGAACGCTTGCGAGATTTACTCCGTGTCGCCAAAGATCAAAGAGCGTTTATCAACGTCGATATGGAATCTTACGAGAAGAAAGATCTTACGCTTTATATCTTCAAAAAAATATTAAACGAACCCGAATTTCGCGACCGATCGGATATTGGGATCGTCATCCAGTGCTATTTAAAGGACTCGGGACATGACTTCGTTCAGCTACGCGACTGGGCCAAGAAACGCGGTACGCCGGTTTGGGTGCGACTGGTAAAGGGCGCCTACTGGGACTACGAAACGGCGCATGCTCAAGCAGAGGGTTGGCCAGTACCCGTCTATCAGGAAAAGTGGCAGTCTGATGCAAACTACGAAGCGCAAATCCGTTTCATCATGCAAAACCATGAGTATTTGAGGCCAGCTTTTGGCTCGCATAACCTGCGTTCGATAGCGCACGGACTCGCCGTGGCAGAACAGCTCAAGATGCCACCCGGTTCGTTCGAAATACAAATGCTCTATGGAATGGCGGATGCAGAGAAAAAAGCGCTGGTAGATCGAGGACATCGCCTTCGCGTTTACATGCCCTATGGTCAGTTGATTCCGGGAATGGCCTACCTCGTTCGACGCCTACTTGAGAACACAGCGAATGATTCCTTTCTCCGGGTAGGCTCATCATCGAATGTTGATGTCGACCGAATCATGTCGATGCCAAAACGCAGTACCGCCATTAGGGCTCAAACCCCTGATACCACGTCAATTGACTCCAAACACATCGAAGAATCGTCATCAAAATCGGAATCCAACAAAACGATGAAAGCAACTTTCAAAAACGAACCTCCTGTTGATTTTGCTTTGGAGGAAAAACGTGCTGCGATGACGAACGCGTTAACCAAAGTGCGGCAGGACTTTGGTGGAACCTTTCCTTTGGTCATCGGCGGTGAGAAGATCACGACCTCCGAGTTAATTGAGTCGGTTAATCCATCAAAATCTTCCGAAATTGTCGGCAAGGTATCGATTGCAACCGCTGCTCACGTTGACCAGGCAGTGGCTGCAGCAAAAGAAGCGTTCAAAACGTGGTCGCGAACCACTGCGGTGGAGCGGGCTGATTTTCTTCACAAGGCCGCTGACGAAATGCGGACTCAGTTCTTCGAATTATCAGCGATCATCGTTTATGAATGCGGAAAACCGTGGCGTGAAGCGACTAATGACGTCTGCGAAGCCATTGACTTCCTCGATTTCTATGCAGAAAAAGCGATTGAAATGGACGCGGTCAGCGGAGCGGACGTCCCGGGCGAAGAAAATCGGTTTGAGTATCTGCCACGTGGGATAGTTGGCGTCATCGCACCCTGGAATTTTCCATTGGCGATTTTAACCGGTATGGCCGCAGCTGGAATCGCGACGGGGAACACCGTTCTGCTGAAACCGGCCGAACAATCGTCGGTGATTGCGGCGAAATTGATGGAGATCCTTGAAAAGATCTCTTTGCCAGACGGTGTTGCTAATTTTGTTCCAGGCTATGGCGAATCAGCCGGTGCCCGTCTTGTTGAGCATCCTGATGTTTCACTGATTGTGTTCACCGGATCACGCCAAGTCGGTTTGGCGATCAACGCAAAAGCGGCCGAGGTTTCGGCCCATGGGGTACCGATGGTCAAAAAAGTGATCGCAGAAATGGGTGGCAAAAACTCGATCATTGTCGACATTGACGCCGATCTGGACGAAGCCGTTTTGGGAACCGTATATTCAGCGTTCGGTTTTCAGGGGCAAAAATGCTCGGCGTGCAGCCGGGTTATTGTTCTTGAAAATGTGTACGATTCGTTTGTCGAACGACTTGCCGAATCAGTAAAGAGTTTGATTGTCGGTCCGGCTGACGAGCCAGGCACAATCGTTGGCCCCGTCGTTGACAAAGACGCGCAAAGGAAAATCCTTTCTTACGTGGAGCTTGGAAAGACAGAAGGACGCGAAGTGGTCTCGTTGGACGTTTCGAAACATGCAGCCCACGGATACTTCGTTCCGCCATCCGTATTCGCCGATATCTCACCTGATGCAAAAATCGCTCAAGAGGAAATTTTTGGTCCGGTTCTCGCGGTCATCAAAGTCAAAGATCTTGATGAGGCAATCCAAGTCGCCAACAACACCGAATACGGTTTAACCGGCGGAATTTTCTCTCGCAGTCCCGAAGTCCTCGACCGCGTTCGCCGCGAGTTGATGGTGGGCAACATTTATTTGAATCGTAGCATCACTGGGGCAGTGGTCGCTCGACAACCGTTTGGTGGATTCAAAATGTCGGGCATCGGGAGTAAAGCGGGGGGACACGATTATTTATTGCAATTCGTTTTACCACGTACCATTACTGAAAACACAATGCGACGTGGATTCGTCCCGCCTGAAGAATAAATAAGTTAAGGATCTGCAGGTCGGATTGCTTAGTCGTTGAAGCTAACATTTCGATCACCTTGTATCCCGCCCGTTCCCCACGTAGCCCAAAGCGAATAAATTGGAACCTAAACATCGGTTTTCAATTTACTTTGGTGGCGTATGTCAGACATTCACTTTGTGATCAGTGCACCTCGTTCCGGCTCGACCTGGTTGACCAACGCACTAAATCACCATCCGGAGATTTTTTCGACCGAACATCGGCTGTTTGGCAATTTCAGCGAGATCTGGCAAAACAATGACGGAACCTCGTCACCAAGGATCACGCTGGAGGCGTTCATTGAATCCTTTGCGGGACACTACTTTCACTCAGAGCTCGGTTTGTCTCGATCACAATTTATCAATCAATTCCAACGGACATTAACAAATTCCATCGTTCGATTTGGCTCAGGGCGATCGGACAAAAAACTGATTGTCGACAAAATCACGCCCTACCCGGGAACGTCCAAAGACGTTATGCGACAAGTAAAAAAATTCTTTCCCGACGCAAGTATCATTCAGCTGATTCGTGACGGCCGTGATGTGCTTACAAGCGGAACGTTCGATTGGATATTGAAAGATAGTCACGGTACCGATAGATACCAGTTCTTCCACAAACAGAAAAAAGGGCTTCGACTAAGGCGTTTTTTTGACCATGATGCAATTTGCAAATGGGCCCAAAACTGGAAAGAGACCGTCCAAATCTTCGAAGATGAAGCCCCGTCTCTGATGATCAAGTATGAGGACATGCTTGACGACCAACCCAATGCGTTGTGCAAGATCTTTAAACTATTAAATGTTGCTGACGATACAGAGATTGCGAAATCCGCAGCGGAAAAAACGACGTTCAAAAAAGTAACGGGACGAGAATCCGGTGACATGATCCCCACTGCAAAGGCCAGAAAAGGCATCAGAGGTGATTGGAAAAACTACTTCAGTCGCATCGACGGCCGCATTTTTCACTCGATTGCCGGTGATCAACTGCTGAGTACCGGCTATGAATCAGATCCGAAGTGGTTCGAACAGCTTCCCGAGGAGCTTTCATTCGCAGATCAGTGATCCTCACCGACCCATTGACTGATCGAATCGGCAAACAAAAACGCATTGAGTTGTTATACGGTTTTAAAACCAATCCTCCACATCATTTTTTCCCTAGCGAGCATTTCGGTGGCTGCATTCCTTTTCCCTAAAGCCAAATGTGTATTGATTCATATTCCGAAAAACGCAGGAGCCTCCATTCGACGGGGATTTTTTAACGGAGAATATGAAGGCCCTGTTCAAGGTTCGATTCCAGAAGAGTGGATGCAATACTTCCGATTCGCGTTTGTGCGTAACCCTTATGATCGGCTCATATCCGCATGGAAAATGTTCACCAAAGGCATGGAAGAAAGCGTTTGGAAGTACCCGGAAGATGGCAATCCCAATCTGACGCTGGAGCACTTCCTTGAAATCGCAATGGATGAATCGATACCGTTTGATCTTCCTAAACGTGACAAATTCGAAGTTAAATTACGGCACCACGCGATACCACAAACCCACCCTTTTAACTGCGTTGACCAAGCGAATTTCATTGGTCGATTCGAATCGATTGAACGGGACTTCAAGGAGATCTGTGATCAACTGAACCTTTCCGGCAAGCTTCCGCATTGGAACAGGACCTCCCGCACTGATTATCGTCAGTACTTTAACGCAGCCACCAAACAAACAGCATCAGAGTATTATGCTGAAGATTTAAGTCGGTTCGGCTACGAATTCTAATCACATGAAGTTCCGAAGCAGAATTCAGGCTCACCAGCCAAACTACGTTGCATCGACTTTTCGGTAGGCAGCAATCACCGCGGCTTCACCTTCTTTGCCTCGCTTCGAATTACCATGCTCCATACCAACGATCATCTTTCTTTTGTCTTTGGCTGACTTATCAGCGATGTGCTGAAAGACTCTTTTGTAGTTGATCTCGCCTGTTCCCGGCTCTTTTCGCCCCGGATTGTCTCCCGATTGAAAATAGGCGATCTCAGCCCAAGATTGATCAATGTTCTGGATCAGGTTTCCTTCGGTAATTTGCTGATGGTAGATGTCGAAAAGGATTTTGCAGGATGGACTATCGACCGCTTTGCAAAGAGCGTACGCTTGATCAGATCGTTGTAAAAAGACGCCACCATGATTGGTCTTCCAATTCAGAGGCTCCAAAACCATCGTGATTTCCTGAGGCTCTAGAATCGATGAGCATTCTCGCAACAACTCTATAACGTTTGCCAGTTGATAACCATCCGCCAACCTCCTACCGCCGTACTTGTTCCAGTTGTCGGAATCCTTGAATTGCTGATCGACGGTTCCCGGAACGACAGTGACAAAACTTGCTCGGCATCGTTTCGCAATTTCAATTGATGCCTTGACTTTCGCAAGCACTTCATCACGGTACTCCTCTTTCTTGACAGCAAATGTCGGTCGTTCGAAATCAGCGTACGCAACAAAGACGCCCATTTTCATATCAAGCTTCTCGAGTAAATCACCGATCTGCTTTTGCAATTCGGGAGTTTCATTTGGCATTGGATTGTGCTCCCATGCCGTGAAACCTTGATCGTGAGCGAATCGGATTTGATCCAAGACATCTTTTCCACCCGAAGCTTTAAACATACCGGGATGGGGCGCAAACGCCATTTTAAATTTCTAGTCTACTGCACTAGGGGCGTTAGAGTCCGCTGTCGCAAAAACATTATGCGATTCGGACAATAGGGTTGCGGCAGTTGCTACAGCAACTTTTAGTACGTTTCGACGATTCATTTGGGCTGACTTGCAAAAAAATGAAGCAACGAAGTTGCCGAAGAGATTCATTCAAAACGGCCAGTGAGGCTGCCAGTCAAGAAAAACAGGCGGGTCCCCGAACAAGGCAGCGAGGGGGACCAGCCTTTCTTTCGCGTCGCGACTTACAGCTTATGACTTGTCCATATAACGATTGACAACATTTTCCAAGAACTCTTGCCGACCGCTCTTGTTCGGATCAACGTCACCCTTTTCAAGCATATATGCTTCAAGCTCTTTAAAACCGACTTCGCCATTTTCAATCTGCTTACCTATTCCTTCATCAAATGACGAATATCGATCGGCAACGAAACCATCCAACGCGTTGTCGGCGCGAATAGCCGCCGCAACTTTTAAACCTTTAGCAAAAGCATCCATTCCACCAATATGAGCGTAGAACAAATCAATGGGTTCAAAACTCTCTCGACGGACTTTGGCATCAAAGTTCACACCGCCGGGAGCAATCCCATACTTCAGTAGAACCAGCATAATTTGCGTACAGAGGTAATAGTCGGTTGGAAACTGGTCGGTATCCCATCCCAACATCAAATCACCTGTGTTTGCGTCGATCGATCCCAGTCCACCCTGCATGCCCGCATACTCCAACTCATGCATCATCGTGTGTCCAGCCAATGTTGCATGGTTGGTTTCGATGTTCAGCTTAAAATGCCCCATCAAGTCATAAGCCCGCAGAAAATTCAAACAAGCCGCAGCATCCGAATCGTATTGATGCTTGGTCGGTTCCTTTGGTTTGGGTTCGATCAAGAATTGACCGGTAAAGCCGATTTCCTTTGCATAGTCTACCGCCATATGGAAAAACTTCGCCAAATGATCGAGCTCACGCTTCATGTCGGTGTTGTAAAGGTTCTGATATCCTTCACGCCCGCCCCAAAACACGTAATTCTCGCCCCCTAATTCATGCGTAACCTCCAGTGCTTTTTTCACCTGAGCACCGCAGTATGCGTACACATCAGCATTACAAGTTGTTGCCGCGCCATGCATAAAGCGGGGGTGACTGAACATGTTTGCCGTGCCCCATAGCAACTTGATGCCGGTTCGTTCCTGTTCCGATTTCAAGACTTTTGCAACGGCCTCAAAATTCGAATTCGTTTCTGACAACGAGCCACCTTCGGGCGCTACGTCCCGGTCGTGAAAAGCGTAATAAGGAACACCCAGTTTCTCAAACAGTTCGAACGCAACAGGTACACGACTACATGCATTCTCAACACTTTCACTACCGTCGTCCCAAGGACGCTGCATTGTTCCGGCTCCGAAAGGATCGCTTCCGTTGCCTCGGAACGTATGCCAGTAACAAATCGTAAAGCGCAAATGCTCCTTCATCGTTTTACCTTCAACAACTTCCTCTGGATTGTACCAGCGGAATGCCAGAGGATTGTTGGAGTCAGGACCTTCGTATTGAACCTTGGGGATATCGGGAAATGCTGCCACGGTCGGTGTCTTTTCTATTTTATTAAAGTGATGAAAAAATGCAGATTTCTAATTCAAAAGAAAGAAACCCGCATTGCGTTATGGGAATTGGAGACCAGAAAATCAAGTGTTAACATCTCGATCTCGTAAAATTTTCGATAGTGGGGGAGCATCAAGTCAGCTTTGTCGTCACCAAAAACTCATTCCCTCGCTGGTTAATGATAAACGATCGAAACACCTTTCGGAATCGTTTGAATCACAAAAACTCTTGGTGAAACTTCAACTCACGGCATTAAAAAACGCCCGCCAAAAATGACGAGCGTTTTTTCGTATCAATCGAATGAGAACAGACAGCATTGTTTAATACATGTCGTCGTGTCCGCCATGTCCGCCACCTTTTTCAGCTTTTGGAATGTCAGCAATCAATGCATCGCTGGTCAAAAGCAAGGTTGAAACGCTTGCAGCGTTTGCCAAAGCGGTTTTGGTTACCTTGGCCGGATCGATAACGCCAGCCTTGATTAGATCTTCGTAAGTGTCGGTCAAAGCGTTGTAACCATTGTTACCTTTTGAGCCAACAACCTTTTCGCAAACGATTCCACCGTCTTGACCTGCGTTCTCTGCGATCATGGTTAATGGAGCACGGCATGCTCGAAGAACAATGTTGTAACCAATCAATTGGTCTTCGGACAATTCAGCACTTGGCTTGACGCTTGCTGAAGCACGTAGCAGTGCAACGCCACCACCTGGAAGAATTCCGTCTTCTGCAGCAGCTCGGGTTGCGTGAAGTGCATCTTCAACACGAGCTTTCTTCTCTTTCATTTCACTTTCGGTTGCGGCACCAACATTAACTTTGGCAACACCACCGGAAAGCTTGGCAAGTCGCTCTTCCAACTTTTCACGATCGTAATCGCTTGTTGAATTGTCGATCTCGCGACGGATTTGGTCGATACGTGCCTTGATGTCAGCACTCTTGCCAGCGCCTTCGATCACGGTGCAGTTGTCTTTGTCGATGATGATCTTCTTCGCACGACCCAGATCTTTGACAGGAAGGTTGTCCAATTTGATGCCAAGAGCCTCAAATACTGCAACACCGCCGGTTAGAATGGCCAAGTCTTCCATCATCGCTTTACGACGATCACCGTAACCAGGAGCTTTTACAGCACAGCAGGTAAACGTTCCACGTAGTCGGTTAATCACAAGCGTAGCAAGAGCTTCGCCTTCAACATCTTCCGCAACGATCAACAAAGGCTTGTTCTGTTGAACAACAGCTTCGAGGATTGGCACGATGTCTTTGATGTTGGTGACTTTCTTTTCGAAAATCAAAACATAAGCATCTTCCAACACACACTCCATGCTGGCTTGATCAGTCACGAAGTAAGGAGAAAGGTAACCGCGGTCAAACTGCATACCTTCAACCCACTCTTCTTCGGTTTGGAGGCTTTTACCTTCGTCCACGGTGATCACACCATCTTTTCCGACCTTTGACATGCAGCGTGCAAGCAAATCGCCAATTTCGCGATCATTGTTCGCAGCGATGGTTGCAACGTTGCTCATCTCAGCTTCGCTTTTTACCTTGATCGACATGCTGCTAAGCTTTGCGGTCAAATCGGCAACCGCAGCTTCCATTCCAAATTTCATTTGGACAGGGTTCACACCGGCGGTCACTGATCGAAGGCCTTCGTTGTAAATCGCTTCTGCCATAACCGTTGCCGTTGTCGTTCCATCACCCGCAACATCGCTGGTCTTGCTGGCGACTTCTTTCACCATTTGAGCACCCATGTTTTCGTAGGTGTCTTCCAATTCGACTTCTTTTGCAACGGTCACACCATCTTTTGTCACGGTAGGTGAGCCAAAGCTCTTCTGAAGAATGACGTTTCGCCCCTTTGGACCGAGGGTAACTTTTACCGCTCGTGCAAGTTTAGAAATTCCGCGACGAATCGATTCGCGAGCTTCCTGGTCAAATGAAATCATCTTTGCCATGTTTGTGTCTCCTGTTTTATTTTGTTTGGTGCCGTTTTCTTTCGCCTGAACGAGAGAGAGTCGGCTCGAATTTGTTTGCAACTGCTGAACATCGGTTTACTAGGAACCTCGTTCACTGCCAATGATTCACCACTCATGATTCATTGTGCGAATCAGACTATTCCAAGATCGCCAATACGTCGTCTTCTCGCATGAGAAGGTAATCAGCGTCGTCGAAGCTCAATTCTTCTGGACCGTACGTGGAAAACAGAACTTTGTCACCAACTGCAACCGTGAAATCGCTGCGGCTTCCATCAGCAAGAATTCGACCGGTTCCTAACGCCAAAACAGTTCCCTGTGATGGCTTGTCTTTTGCAGACTCAGGAAGCACGATTCCACCTGCAGTGGTGTCTTCCGACGAATCCCGTTGAACCAAAATTCGTTCGCCGATTGGTTCAACACCTAGTTTCTTCTTTGATTTTGACTTTGTAGCAGTAGCCATTAAATCGACAACTCCCATGGGTTGGTTTGTGTAAGTGAACTATGGAATGGCGGGAATCTTCCCTGCCAATTTTGCAAGAAATTATATTTCGGGCATTAGAGGGCAAATATCGGGCCAATTGAGCCATTTTGAGAATCCATCGCGAATTCCCGCCTTTTCGAATCCAATCTGAGTCATCCCCAAACCGAATTACCTGCTGAATCGCGGACGAGAAAACGAATCCTAACGATCGGGCTCATTGAATTCGACGAATTTAGCACTGATTTACCCTGTGACAATTTGGCATTTCGGAAAATGGGAATATTATATTAGGGATCGCTTCTCCTTTTCCATTTTGAGCTGGTTCGCAAAAATAAACGCTCTGTCCAAAGCGATTTCAATTGACCATCCCCATTTTTTAGCCGATTCAATTCGATGCCAATCAAAGTTTCCTGCAGTTGCGGTCAATCATTTAAAGCCAAAGACGAATTGGGGGGGAAAAAAGTTCGTTGTCCAAAATGCCAAAATCCGTTGACGATTCCAGCGGCGGCGATTGCTAATCCTCAGCTCGATGATTTTGCGTTGGCACCCGCCGAGGATGTTCCGAAATACAATCCCCTCGAAGATCTTCTCGCCGAAGAAGGTGTCAAAGAAGCAACCTCAGGTCCAACATGTCCCAGCTGTGGAGAAGGCATCTCTCCGACTGCGATTTTGTGCGTGCAGTGCGGTTTCAATCTGACGACTGGCGAAAAAATCAGCATGTCGGAGTTTGACGACGACGATGACGATGAAGCGATCCGAATGGCAGGGATGTCCGAAACCGACAAGATGCTCTACAAGGCTGA
>CAJQQR010000069.1 GCA_905480545.1 uncultured Pirellulaceae bacterium | reverse complement strand
GCTGTTGATCATTGGAGAGCGACAACTCCATCATACCAAGCATGATTTGAAATCTCCAATCGACAACTTCGTATCCGTTCGTTTCGGCAGGATTTTGGATGGTTTCCCACTTATTTCGTTGCGTTGCGATTCCAGTTGTTCACTTTTTCCGGATTCTAGGTGTTTTGAGTCCCAAGTCTGTCGCGCCCCACTTCATTTATCGGTACAGTTGTCCCTGAATCGCGGCGGGTTCGCCAACCGATAGCAAATCTACGTTGAATAAATGTTACGTCGGTGCTGGCAAATCACGTCTCTGGAAGATTCTTGAGGCTGTAATAAAACAAATGATGCCGATAGATAGGAGGATAAGGTTGTAGCCCATTCCGCCCAGCCGCGTTGTGCCGTCAATGTTGACAAGCAAACTCCAGGTATCTTCTGGTTGGATGTCCGCAACGCGAACGACAGCCTCGGGCTCGTAGGCGGAATAGACCGAAAGGTAAACGATCCACGAAAAGTCGGGCGACGACATCCCAAGCAGCTTGGAAAGTGCTTGGGCGATATGAAATCCCGTCACAATGCCGATTGTTCGCCATCGGTATCGATCCCAAGAGCTCATCAGTGTTGTGAATCCACAAAGCATAATCCCGAATGAAAAAAAATTCACTGTCGCCGGGACAAAAATCCGAATGTCCGCCTTTTCGCTCATCGGGGTATCGAATTCAACGGGTGCGAGAAACGGCAGCGGCAGTTCCCGCTGGACAATCGGAACGGTTATGCTCGGGAAGTTTGTTTCATGAACCGTGGTAAACGCGATCCCCAGCCAAATGCCGAGAAAAGTTCCAAAAGAAATGACTCCAACCCCGATGATCGTCACGACTGAATGTGACCATAGCAGTTGAAAACGGCTGACCGGTTGGGCTAGAAGCATCTCCATTGTGCCGCGTCCAAGTTCACCACTAACGCAATCCGACCCGCGCGCGATGCACCAAACAGCCAGGCACAACACAATAATTGGCTCTTGATAGGTCAGTGCAATACGTCCCGGATAAGTTACCATCCAGGTGAAAGGAACAGCCGAGAATTTTTCCAAGTCGCCAGGTAGCCATTCGATAATCTGTTGGAAATTGCTCGTTTCGATTTGACTCACAATCCAAAGTCGAACGGCGCATATGACAATGACGGCAAAAAAACATCCGAACAAGAGCCACTTCGATTCGTCAAAGTTTTTTCTTACTAACGCCGAATTCATACCGCAGCTCCTTCGCTTTGGTTCGGATCGGACAAATGATGTTCCGCATCTGGCTGTCCCTCAGGATCCGAAAATATTTCCGGTGAGCCAAAATGACATTCGTCATAAACCCGCCTCAATCCCATCGGTTCAATTCGAACGTTTCGGATGGGTTGGACTGCCAGCCACCTCAAGGCAGGTGCCAAGTCCCCGTCGGCGTCCCACCGGATGCTTGCATCGGTTTGTTGCATCGAAAGGCTGTCTCGCAACTCTTCTGGAACCATCAATTCAACGATTCTTTCGCGATCCTTTTCTGCCGTTGGAATCGTTTTTTCCGGCCGGCCGGAGCTACTGATAGTCGAGTCAACGGTTGCAGTGATGCGATGTCGACTTTTCAATTTCGCCATGTCCAAATCACGAACGATTTCACCCTTTTTCATAACGACGACTCGATCGCAGACATCTTCGATTTCTGACAATACGTGGGATGAAAAGATCACCGTCCGACCTTGCCGCTTGATTTCATCGATGATTTTAATGACTTCGCCGCGAACGGTTGGATCGAGATTCGCGGTCGGCTCGTCGAGAATGGTGAGCTTCGCATTGGTGCTAAGGCAAACGCACAAGGCCAACTTCTGCCGCATCCCAGTCGACATGAAAGCCACGCGTCGATTTAGATCGAGGTCCAGCCTTTCGGAAAGTTTCATTGCGACCTTGAAGTCGCAATCAGATCTCAGCCGAGCGAAAAACTTAAGGACCTTTCTTCCCTTCATTGATCCAAATAACTGCGCATCACCGGGCAAGTAGGTTAATCGTGAATGTGCATCCACGGACTGGCTGTGGCAGTCAAAACCGTCAACCGATGCAGAGCCTTTGGTGGGGAACATGAAACCCAAAATTAGCCGCAACAATGTCGTCTTCCCAGCGCCGTTGGGACCAAGTAATCCAAAAACGATTCCCGGTTCAATTTCGAGAGAACAATCGCGTAAAGCTCTAAATTCACCGAAAGTTTTCGATAGGTTTTTCGTACGAACCAGCACTGTGTTTGGCAGTAAATGTAAGGTGTAGGTAGTAGATGATTCGATTTTAATCGAATTCGGTTTCAGCAATTCAGGCCAAAGCTCATGCTTTCAAAATATCTGGTTGTCGAGGATTCCTTTTAGGTCTTGAAAATGCGGTCACCTGCATCACCGAGTCCCGGAACGATATATTTATGTTCATTTAGGTTTTCATCGACGGCGCAAACAAATAGCTTTAAGCCTGGAATCTCGCCTTCGATAGCAGCAATGCCTTCGGGGGCGGCCAGAATCGAAAGTAATATCAGGTTCGCAACGCCCCATTTTTGCAGCGTTCGGCATGCGGCAATTGCCGAGCCGCCAGTCGCCAACATTGGGTCCAATACCAAAGCGACATCGGGTGGGTTTTCCAGAGGCAGTTTGTTGTAATACTCGACGGGTTGAGCCGTTTCTTCATTACGATAAAACCCGAGATGTCGGACTTCGGCCGTGGGAATCAGGTCAAGTACAGGGTCCACCATCCCGAGTCCGGCCCTTAAGATCGGTACCAACGCCACTCGTTGGTCTAGCGCAAAGCCAGATGCTTCACAAAGGGGAGTTTGAACTGTCTTTCTAACTTCCGTAAGTTCCTTAGTCGCCTCAAAAGCAAGAAGAGAAGTTAGATTGCGAGTGAGATGCCGAAATGCCGCCGAAGCTGTCGCCACGTTTCGCAAATCGGTCAAATGATGCCTGACCAACGGGTGATCGACTACGGTGGTTGACAATCCGTTTCTCCAGTTTGAGGTAAGTTCAGCAGTGATTTCTTGATATGTGTTAAAGACAGCCGAACAGTTTATCAAATTCGAGATCGTTTACGACGTGGCAAAACCAACATTGTTGGAGAAAAAATTGGCGTCGCGTTTCCTGGGTGAACACTCGTTTTTGTTCCACGAAGCATTTCAACCGTCTAGCCGTTGACCGAGATAGGGTAAACAACGCAACGGTCCGTTACGAATTTGCGCTAAGCGGATTTGCGCAGGAGTTCTTTACAAAGTTCAGTGTTTTTACAATCCGTGTCAGGAAAACTAAAAATGAGCTAAAACAAATCGTCGAGTTTGCTCCACTGGACATCATTTCGGCAATGGATTTTTCGACTCAATTCCAGCGCCCTCGGATTTGCTTTGGTCAAGTGCTTCACGACTGCAGTTAGGGGGACACCTTCGGCTTCAAAGCAGAAAATCAAATCACCATGCGATCCACACAGACTGGTCGCTTCGGTCCCCATATGTTTAGCGGCAACATTGTGAATAAACGATGGACCGCCATGTCGAGGCGTCGAAATTAACAATCGCATCGCTCCACCGCAATTTTTAAGTCGCGGCAATGCCTGATTCAATTGGTCGGTTAAGATTTGGATTGCCTGTTCCGGTGGAAGTTGCTTTTCCACAATCAACTTGTCTATGGAAATACGACTCAGCGTTTTCGCTACAAGCTCGGCCGAAATTAACTCCAAATCGTGTGGCAAAACACGTTGCACGATTCGAATGTTTTCAAACGCGCTCAAGTATCCCCCCGCTGTTTTGATGGTTTGAGCAAAGAGTCGTTTGTCCAGTTCTTCAAGATTTACAGAGTTGAAATTTGCAAGATAATCGTTGGCAAAATTAGCGAGTGAAAATTGACCATCTTGAGGAGCAATGTTGAACGGTTCTGTGAATCGTTCTTGGATTCCAAGGAGTTGTTTACGACTAATATCAACAGTCGCTTCGAATTTTTTGATTAAAGCCATTTTCGCATTCGAATATGAATTGCAATGTCGCAAGAGAAAGGCTTTAAATTGAAGTTCCTGGTATTCCCGCAAAATACCGTCAGCGATTCTCGCCACCTTTTTTCGCTTGTTTGAAGGAATGATCTGTCTCAAGCGGTCCATCAATAGCTGCGTGTCGGAAAGGCATTTGCTGATCGTGGCTTCGATTTCATCTGCAACGCTCTCCTGTTTTTCCGCAAGTTGATTTAACTGTTCAGATACTCGATTCAGATTAAAACTTTCGCCAGGATAGGAATTGCTCAAGTAAATCGCCAAGCGATCGACATCTTGCGTTGATTTCTCTTCGATTATCGATTCGAACCGTTTTTCAAGACTCGTGCATTCGTAACCAACCTCTCGTTCAGATTTTGGTACTCCAAGAACCTTCTCATGCAACTGTACCAAACCCGTTTCGATGTCATCTGGGACGGATAAAAGTTCTTTCGACTCAAGCAGCAATGAGTCATGAAATTGCGGACTGATTTCGTTGACTAATTGTTTATGGAATTGCTCGAATAGCTCATTTAAGCCAATGGTTTGGTCAGCTAAGCTTTGCAACCCTTCCTCCGAAACCTGTCGAGGAGAATCCGGTGTGCCTACCTGCCATCGATTTAATAAGTCGACGATCAACTGATTCGATTTTTCAAAAATCCCGTTGCCTTCACACGGGCCACAACTTTTGATTCCGAAGGTTCGCAGTTCGAAGTTGTTGGAATCTTTCGACGCATCTCGACAGCCTTCAAAGAACGGGACTGTTGATGCGGCGTTGCTTCCAATGATCCACTCTGCGATATCGCTGTGGCGTTGGTTCAGTTCGGTCTGCCGAAGATCATTTTCTAGTTCGTTGAAATACACGCTATCGAACGGTGGTTCTTCAAATTCCGGGATACCCAATGCAGCGTCACCCGGGTAGCCAAAATCGACGTAGTGTCGAAGCTCGGCAAGAGTTGCAATTGCATTCGCGGTAGATAGCTCGGCGTTTTGCTGACGACTGTTGACCGAATGAGTCAGGATCGCGGTCATGTCTGGCGTGTTGAGACCTTCTTCGCTAAACAGTGTTCGAATTAAGTAGCCCACATCCAGCAGCATGCCACCGATACCACCTCCGATCGATCCAACAACAACAACTCGGGGAGTTGTCTCGGATCCGATATTGGCTTCAAATGTTTCGGAAGTTGTCGCCAAGTTTTCCGCGGCTGTGATCTCAAGAATCTTGTTCCGAAGTGAGTTGCAAATTGTCTCAAAGTGATCTGCAAACGCAAGTCTTCCCAATGGACGGATGCCTTCGGTCTGCCGGCTTCGCGGGATGTTGTAAATCCACCGGCGATTAATCCATGAGAGTGATTCGCTGGGTTGACTTCGATAAAATTCGGAGTTTTTTAACGGTGTGCTGACGACGTCTTGGTTGCCCATAAACGTTTTGTGTTCGGAGGAAACCAGTTCGTCGATGGCTGATTGGTCAGAGTCAATGCACAATGTTTGGATTGACGGACGATTCTTCGTTTCGCCGTATCGTTCAGTCAATTTTGCATTAAAGTTGTTTGCAATGCTGCCAGCGAGACGTCCAATACTAACGACAAGAACAGGCTGAAGCCATTGTCCATCTTTTTTTATTTCTGGCGGCGGTAGCTTTTTAATCTCTTCTTCACCCCATGGGAGTTGTGAATTGGGAACCAAAGCCGTTTGTTCGATGGTGTCGGGATTCAAAACCTCTGTTGCGTTTGACCCAGTAACGTTTTGTTGCGTGAGTCTCATTTTCGTTGGGACTTTTTTTCGCAGTTTACGTTGGGCGAGGTTTGAAATGAATTCACTACAAGAAGAAAAACGATGCAAAGGGTCTCGGTTTAAAGCCTTTAAAATGATTGTTTTATCGCTTTTGGGAAGAGACACCAATTTGGGCTTACCGTACAAATGTTGTCCGGCTAATTGGGCAGACGTGGTCCCATCGAATGGGCGTGTTCCTGTTAACATCTCTTGGAAAACGATGGCTAGGGCATATTGGTCGCTCTTGCTACTTGGGCGACCATCAAAAACTTCCGGTGCCGCATAGGCAGGCGTCATTCCTGTCACCAGCGATTGATTGCAATCGTTTACATCTTTGAGGAGACCGAAGTCGGCGATCTTCACGTGGTCGCCAAAAATCAGTAGGTTTTCTGGTTTGATGTCAAGGTGCTGAAGTGAATGATTTGCTGAAAGGTAGTCGAGGGCATCTGCGGCGTCCTTTAGGTAGCTGATCAGCTTTTCGCGATCGATGCCATCAAAACCGTCTTCAATGTAGCGGCGAAACACGTCTGTGAGGCATCCATCAGCTAATTCGCTGACAATGACTAGTTGCCCCTCAACGACTTCGATTCGTTCGAGCGACAAGAGAAATGGGTGGCGAATCGATTTGATCCGATCTAGCGATTTCAGCTCTGATTGCGCTTTTTCTTCGTTGTGATAACCATGCACGAGCTTGATCGCTTTTTTGAGTCCGCCGGGCGCTTCAGCCGACCAGACTTCTCCAAATCCACCGGATCCGATTTTGGCGATTAATTTATAGCCAAGGATCTCTTTATTGCGTTTTGAAAGTTCAACATCCATCTAAAACATTCCTTTTTCAATTGTTCGATGGGGTTTCTTTGCCCACGGATTTCGATGTCTCTAAAAAACTTGGTGCGGAAGCTTTATTCCCGACCGCTGTGAAGTAAGTCTTGACGGCCCGATCAAAATATTCGGGTCGAGTTTCAATTGGTAATTCGTTGTAAAAGCAGAAATTCCTGATTTGCTTTAGCAGATCACGAGGGTGACAGCGGCGCAACCGACGTTTTCCGTGAACGAAGTGTCTGTCCAGAAGATAGGCGACGTTTTTCTGGTCGTATTCAAAACCCAGTTTTTTACAATAGATCTTGAAAAGATTGTGAAACTCCGCCGGCGATGGATCGGCGATTTCAATTTTGTAGGGAATTCGTCTTAAAAACGCGTCGTCCGTTAACGAGGCAGGTTCAAGATTTGTTGAGAAAATAATTAACTGCTCAAACGGGACTTGGATCTTCTTGCCGGTCGACAAAGTCAGGTAGTCCAAATTTGCTTCCAGTGGAACGATCCAGCGATTTAGGAGATCGGCAGGTTCAATTCGTTGGCGACCAAAATCATCAATCAACAGGCAGCCACAATTGCTTTTCATTTGTATGGAGGCTTCGCTGACGTTGTTAGACTTGTCGTGTCTCAAATCAAGCGAGTCCATCGTTAACTCTCCGCCAACAATTACGGTTGGTCGTCGAATCTTAATCCACCGCGGGTCCTTGGGCGAGTTTGGATCAGTTGAACCCTCATTATGCGTGGACGTGCGGTGGTAGGTCGCATCAAAAAATTTGATGATTTGACCATCTTCGTAAATGGCATTTGGAATCCAAACGTGGTCACCGAAACATTGCGTGATTCGCTGAGCGATCGTCGATTTTCCATTGCCCGGTTCGCCATATAAGAATAGGCCAGCCCCGGAATTGATCGCAGGACCAAGCTCTTCAAACAAATTTTCGTCAATGGAGATGTCGCGAAATGCTTTGCAGAGTTGGCTCCGCTTCGGGGACTCAGCGCGAATCGTTTGAGCCTCAGCACTAAGGATATAGTCCATCAAAGGCACAGGGGCTGGGCCAATGTATGAACATGCTCGGTTGGCAATTTTTGCCAAATCACGGCCATTCTCGGTAAGAACGTATTCATAATCGTTAAGTGGAGCAGAGCCCTTGTGAACGAGGATTTGTCGGGAACGAAGGTTCTGTAATAGCGGATCGACCAGATTGAACGAAATGCATATATCTCGCGACAGGGCTCTTCCACTAGATATCCCGACGATGGAAAGGCGTTTGAGAATTAGTGATTCAATGAGGGAGACTGGAAGTCCTACTTCGGAAATTGATGTAGGCTCGGAAGGTGTGAATGCTTCGTCAGCTAGGATCGTATCCAGTACACTGCTATTCGTATCGATCGTGGAAGCGGACATGTAATCTGCAAATTCTTTTAGGTCTGACCAGTAAGGATTGTTTGAGGCAGAACAAACATCAAACAAAGCTTAGGTTGTCACTAAAAAAAAATTGCGAAAAGATGAAAAAGCGTTAGCTTCCCCCCACTGCCATCGTCATGATTGAAAAAAAATGACCTCCAGTAGTCAATTCAAATGGAGATTTTGGTGAACCTGGTTTTTTTTGAATCGTCCCCCTAGAAGGGGCCTAGGTATACGTAAATCTTGTTTATTTAAAAGTAATAATTGGCGAAGAAGCATGTCGGATTTACAAACGTGTAATGGTCAGTCGATTGGTGTCGAGCAAACGGAATTGAAAGCGGTGTGGCAATTATGCGGCCAGGTTAGCGAAGGCCAGACCAATCGCGAATTTCGTATTCGCGAATTTCCGTTTACCATCGGGCGAGATGATTCGGCATCGATGTCCATTGCTGTCAGTTGTATGTCAAAGTGTCACGCGCAAATTATTCCGGATTCGAACGGCGGAATTGTGTTGCAGGATTTGGGAAGTACCAACGGGACGTTTGTAAATGGAAAAAAACTATACGGCGACACTTTGTTAAAGGAAAACGATATCGTTCAGTTCGCCACAATTCCCTTTCGTATCGGGATTGTTGCATCAAAAAAGGAATTAAAAACGATCGCGGAAGATGCTGGGGACAAGGCACTCGCGTTAGTTCAATTTGAACGGCTCATCGATGATGGAGAACTATTTCCACACTACCAACCCATCGTCAAGCTTTCCGATCAACAGCCGATTGGTTATGAAGTGCTTGGGCGCAGTCGCGTTTTTGGCTTGCAGAATCCCCGGGAAATGTTCGCTGCGGCTTCACAGTTGGGTTGTGAAGCGCTGCTAAGCGAAAAGTTGCGAAGAGCAGGCGTTGAGCATGGGTTGGCATTGGGCAATGAATCTAATCTTTTCGTTAATACGCACCCTAAAGAACTGGATCGCCTGGAACTTTACTCGTCTTTGAAAGATCTGCGCGAAAGTGCGCCCCATCAAGCCATTACACTGGAGATTCACGAGGGGGCTGTCACGAATCTGACGATGATGCGTGAGCTGTGTGCGGTTTTGAAAGACCTTGAAATTAAGTTGGCATTTGATGATTTCGGTGTCGGGCAAGCTCGGCTTGTCGAACTTGGTGAAATTCGACCTGAGTACTTAAAGTTTGACATGAACCTGACTAAGAACATCGACCAAGCCAATTCTAAACGGCAAGAGCTCGTGGCGTTATTTGCGAACCTGGTGAATAGCCTTGGGATCGAAACGTTGGCTGAAGGTGTTGAGACGATCGAGTGCCACAAAACGCTTTGCGAAATGGGCTTTAAGCTGGGGCAGGGATTCTTTTATGGCCGCCCCGTTCCGCTGTCGGAAATTCTCAGCTAGTTCAAACGAACGCATCAACGGAGAATCGCAAGATCAGCGATTCATCAATTCGCGTATTGAGCGGAGCGTCTCGACGGCGGGCTTGGGTTTCAACTGATTGTTGAATAATCCTGATCCGAAATACTGATCTGAAGGTTGATCGATCAGGTTACCATAGAACACTCCGGCTACATTGTGTTTGGCCATTGAAAGCAGCGTGATCTGACGAATCCAATTGGCTTGCGAGTCAAGTGCGGCGGCGATCTCGAATTCGTTAGCTTCACTTTCTAAACGCTTTTTTACCCCGCCAGGGATTTGCAATTGAAGGATCAATGGGAAATCAAAATGTGCCCATGCATCTAGCAGGTCATTGAATGCATAAAGATCTCGGCTCCAAGTGCCCTGCGGGTAGTAACCCAGGTTAAACTCCAAGCAAAATGCAGCGATCGGGGTATCCATACGGATCAGGTTATCTGCCAATTGGATTGGGGATTTGTTAAGTGGAAATACGGTTTGCGATTCGCCGAATGGCTGATTGATCCCTAGCAGCAACGGAATTTGTGGTTGCAAATTTTTGATCATGCTATAGAGTTCGAACGCCAAGTGAATTTGCTCTTGATCGCTCCAGCCATTGTTTTCATGCAGACCAACTTGGGCCAACGGATGGATTAGCTTGAACTCATTTCCGCATTGTTCCAAAAGTCGTTTGCCACGCTCTAACAGGTTGTCTTCCGCATCCTCAATAGTCGCGAAATCCTGTTTGCGAAATTCAGAAAGCTGGAATAGTGGTTCGGTGCAACTTGTAATGCCTTTTTGATGAAGTTTTCCACAAAGGCTCTCAAGTTGTGTTTTGACTTTCGGAGATGGTTGATCGTATTCCGGGATTTGTAGAATCCCAGCGTTAAAAATGTTTTCCAGCGCTTTTTGTAGTTTTCCACTTTCCGGATCAAGTTGGCAGCCCAAAAGAGACGTCTTGGGTTGGCTTTCGTTTCGTCGTAATTCGAAAATTAATTCCGCAAACAATTCACTGATCTCACCCATTAGTTGAATGCTGCCACGGATTGCTTGATTGGCCAAATCGAACCGGATTTCTTCAGTCGAAAACGTCGCCCGTTGAAAATTCGATTTGACGTTTTGGATTTGTTGTTGAATCGTCTCGTCCACTTGCAATCCAGCCGCAATCCAATTTTCGGTTTGGTCAACCAATCGCCCCACCGTCCCTCGGGCAATTTCAAGAGCCAGGTCGTAGTTGTTTTTGCTTCTCGGAAGCGAAACGGTTTTTAAAAAGAAGACCCCTAAATCTTTGACGTGCCATGGTACGACGATTCGAAGTGATTCTTTATGACTGTGATTAATAATTAGATGCTTGTCTTCAAATTTGAATTCGACCGAACGCGGGTTATGATCAAGCCACTCAGAGTGAATGAATTCCTTGAAAGCGACGGGGATGCAATCGGCGCGCGGTAAATCAAATGTGAGGACAGTCACGACAGATTTCGATTGGACACTCAAAATACGAGGTTTCGAAAAGGGGAATGCTTGGAGCCTAATCCATTAAAGAAGCGGATTTGATCCTCACGCGAATAATAAATATGAATGCATCAGATTAAATCCCCACCGATGGGAACAAACCGCGTCAGTATGACGAACGCACTCAGTGTGATTGTTCGCTAATTTTATTCCAAACTTCCGCCGCTAGTAACCCTTTTCCGTCGCCGATATAATCTTCCCGTCTCACAGGGCGATCTGCTCGCCAATCGTCGTCGACTTTGATTTTTAAACGCACTGTTGTTGCCTCGGGTAGAAGAAATATGCCAACCACTCTTATTCGTCAGGGAAAAGTTCGAGACATCTATGATGCGGGGGAGCACTTGTTACTGGTTGCGAGCGACCGTGTTAGCGCATTCGATTGGGTGATCCCTACGAAAATCCCAGACAAGGGACGCGTTCTGACTCAAATTAGTCATTTTTGGTTTGGTAAAATAGAGACGCCGAATCATTTAGTCGTTGACTTTGATATCCAAACGCTCGAATTACCGGACGGTGTCGAGCGGAAAGAACTGGTTGGTCGATCGGTTTTGGTGAAGAAGTGCGAGGTGATTCCTGTGGAATGCGTCGTCCGCGGTTATCTTGCCGGATCCGGTTGGCGCGAATACCAGAAGAGTCAGACGGTTTGTGGGATCCCGTTGCCGAGCGGATTGGAAAATGGATCGAAGTTACCTCGCCCCATTTTTACACCGGCAACCAAAGAAGAAGAGGGGCATGACGAAAATATCTCTTTTGAACGAATGGTAGAAATCGTTGGAGAGAAAACGGCGAAAACACTAAGAGAAAAGAGCCTTCAGACCTACCAACTAGGAGCCGAGTACGCGAAGGCCAAAGGGATCATCATTGCTGATACAAAATTTAAATGGGGATGGTATGACGACGAGTTGACGTTGATCGACGAAGTTTTGACTCCTGACAGCTCGCGGTTTTGGCCGGAAGATCAATATCAGCCGGGAGGTGAGCAGTTTTCATACGATAAGCAATTTGTACGCAACTACTTGGATTCGACGGATTGGGATAAGAATTGTGAGCCGCCGCAGTTGCCTCCAGAGATCGTGCGAAAAACAAGAGAAAAGTACATCGAGGCGTTTGAGCTTCTGACCGAAACGGACTTCCCCTGGAAGTAACTTACTGAGATGAACCGTCGAGCAATGCTTTACGGGAGCTCGATCAGGTAGCGTTGAAGAATGAAAAAAAAGACCGCAACGGATTGCGTTGCGGTCTTGTTTTTTTTATCGAAAAATTTGGTCCAAAGAGCGACTCTTCAGTCTGCTTTGTTACAGAACAGGTACGTTGTTACAGAACAGGTACGTTGTTCTGTCCTGGCATCGAGATCGCGTATTCCATGTTCTCGTCCGGCTTTATTGGCGCCTCATCTTTGAACGATTTCATGTTGTCGACGTCTGCCAGCTTCAACTCAGAATTGAAGCATTGATCCCATGACAATTCTTTTCCGGTGTAAGTCACCATTCGACCCATGATGGCGGTCATGGTTGACTTTGCTCCGTAAACGGTTTCATTTGGGATTTCGCCTTTGCGGATCGACGCGAACAGATCGTGGTGTTCGTTCTGGTGTCCACCTGGTTCGCCCTTAGGCCGCTTGAACTCAACCGTTCCGCCACCTTTGAGCATGATCTTACCACCCGCAATGTGGCAATCTCCATTGGATCCATGGCAAAATTCATTAACTTGTCGCCATGTTCCTTGCTGATGTCGGCAACTGCTTAGCATTTTTGATCCGTCACCGTAGGTGTATTCGATCATATGGTGATCATAAATTTCACCGAATCGAGGACCTGTTCGGACTTGACGACCACCAAGACCCTGCGCTGAAACTGGGAAGGAATCTTTTAGCCAGTTGATCACATCAAGATTGTGGATGTGTTGTTCAACAATGTGGTCACCACAGATCCAGTTGAAGAAGTACCAGTTTCGCATTTGGTACTCCAGTTCCGTGTGGTTCTTTTCACGATTCTTGACCCAAGGCGTCGAGCCATTCCAGTAGGCACGCATGAAGTTAATGTCGCCAAGAATTCCGTCTTGAAGTGCCTTAATGGTGTCGCGATAACGAGTCTCGTGGTGTCGCTGAAGTCCGACCGCCACAGCAAGCCCTTTTTTCTTTGCTTCTTCACCTGCGGCAAGAACGCGTCGCACACCCGGGGCATCTGTCGCTACCGGCTTCTCCATGAACACGTTTTTGCCAGCTTTGACTGCAGCTTCAAAATGCAGCGGCCGGAATCCAGGTGGTGTGGCGAGGATGACCATTTCCAGATCTTGATCCAAAACCTTTTTGTACGAATCAAATCCAATGAATTGACGATCTTCGGGTACGTCAACATGAACGCCATTCTTCCCGTTCTTCAAGCTGTTATAGGATCCTTTGAGTCGATCGCCAAAAACGTCGCCCATGGCAGTGATTTTGACGGGGCCTTTGTCCTGCGTGTTTAAGGCTTGTCCTGCAGCTCCGGTCCCTCGCCCGCCGCAGCCAATCAAACCGACGCGGATGGTCTCGTTGGCACCCGTGTGTGCAGCCCGCGCGATGCTCAGGTTTCCACCGACAAGTCCAGATGCTACTCCACCAGCTACAAGTGCGGAGCCCTTAACAAAGCTTCGTCTGGAATTTTGCTGTGTTGAGCTGGATTCATTCTTCTTTTGGGTCATAAAAAACTCCGAAGGTTGTTGGACAAAGGAAGCATTCGTTTTTCTATCGGACATAATCCGCATACAATGAAACGAACCGCAGAAACTTCTTTGATTTATCAAGCCTGCATATTAACGTTTGCTGCATCGCAGTAAACCTTGAACAAAAGCCATCATTGGCGTAACGAATCACCTGCATTGCACTACCTGTTGCCGACGGGCATGCCGCCGAGGCGGTAGAAACGTGCGGAATCCGCCAAGCTCACCAAACCAATAGCATATCGCGGGTCGAAAACAGATTCAATCGAATATCATGCCGAAAAAAAAACTAAACCGCTGCTTGTGTTTGCTCGTGTATTGCGTACTTTGCCTGGATCTTGTCGAGCCGCAAACCGTCGTTTCTGGTGAAGGAGACGTCGCGGAAAAGAATCGCTACGAAGTTTCACGAAGATTGATGGGCGTAAAATTTCGTTTTGTCGTATACGCGAACAGCTTGGCAATGGCGGAGAAGGGCCTTTTGGCTGCGATTCACCGAGTTTCAGAAATCGAAGGCATGCTGACGGATTACGATCCAGATAGTGAATTAATGACACTATGTCGTAATGCGAAAGTCGATGTGCCGGTAAAAATAAGTGCCGACGTATTCAACGTCCTTGCGGCCTCTGAAAATGTGAATCTGTTTAGTGATGGTGCATTTGATCCGACGATCGGCGTGTTAAGCAAGCTTTGGAGGCAGGCTCGCAAAACAAAAACGATTCCGAACAAAGACGATATCACTCGGGCGGTTCAGAGAACCGGTTGGAGTTATGTGAAATTAGATCGTGACAATCAATCCATTGCCTTCAAAAAGGTGGGCGTAATGATGGATTTTGGAGGGATCGCCAAGGGGTATGCTGCGGATGAAGCCATCAAGGTCTTGCGTGCAAACGGAATTAATCAAGCGTTGGTTGACGCTTCCGGCGACGTCACGGTTTCAAATGCGCCACCCGGTAAAAAAGGCTGGAAAGTCGCGATTGGTGATTCAGTGTCTGATTCGTTTGTTACGCTTTGCAACGCGTCGATTGCAACTTCGGGGGATCGATTTCAATTCCTCGAAGTCGATGGAAAAAAATACTCGCACATCATCAATCCCAAAACGGGTATGGGCACAACGCACCAAAATCTTGTTACCGTTGTCTGTAGGTCTTCGGTCATGCCCGGAACGTTGGCGGATGCGTATGCCTCGGCGTTCAGCGTAATGAACCGCAGACTGATCGATCAAAAAATCAATGCAACCAAGCTCATATCAGACGAGTCGGTTTATATCCGTATCAAAACAAAGGCCAGTGCTGATGCGAAGGTTAGCTCTATCGAATCGATGAACTTTGCGGAGTTATCTGAATTGAAGTAGCCCTTCATGTTTTTCAATAGCGATGTCATTTGTGCATCGATTTGGTAAGATTTTAAGAATTCGGTTTGTTTGTGAATAATTCCTCAATTGTGAAAAGCGATTCAATCGCAGGGTGATCCTTCCTTGCCTTGGCTCTTTAGGGCCTCGATAAGTGGATAATCAACAGATCAAACGGCCTTTCCCCACCTACCCACCATTATCAATCATTGTCGATTGGAGAGTTATGAATCTGAGAACCCTTTTTTGCTTGATGATCCTTTTTCTGTTGCCGTCGGCGACTTCGTTCGCTCAAGAGAAAGCTGCTGAAGGCAAAGTGGACGAAAAGCTTCCAGATATTCCTGAGGTTAAAGCATGTCTCGAAAGTCGGGCGAAGATCGATGCCGTTCAGGCCGAGATTCAAGCTATTTTCGATAAGGCCAAGACTTTAACGGCAAATGATCGGGAGGAAATCAAAAAGTTGCAGGCTAGTTACGATGAAAAAGCAAAAATGATGACCAAACTGTTGGTTGAAACTCGAAAGACGAGTTTGGCTGCCTTCGAAAAAGTTCCAACATCAACCACGATTGCGGATACTTTGCTGCGAATCGCTGGTGGTGAAATCGCGGGTGATAATAACGTTGGCGCCTATGAAATTATCAGTTTGTTGATCAAAAATGATTCCAAGGTTAAGGGGCTTTACGATGCGGCGGCGAAGGTTGCGTATGCAACCGACCGATTCGAAGACGCAAAAAAATACTTGGCAAAGTCGAACGAATTGAAGGAGTCTCCACGATTCTCACGCGAACTTTCTGCTGGAAGCTTGGACGGAATGATTGCGGATTGGAAAAAAGAGCAGGGGATCAGGGCTGCGGAGGCCAAGGCAAATGACTTGCCGCGTGTCATGTTGGAAACAACCAACGGAAAAATCGTTATCGAGTTGTTTGAGAATGAAGCTCCTCAAGCGGTTGCTAATTTTGTGAGCTTGGTCGAGAAAAAGTACTACGATGGACTTGTTTTTCACCGTGTGTTGCCAGGTTTTATGGCCCAGGGCGGTTGTCCTGAGGGATCTGGACGAGGCGGTCCGGGCTACAAGATCTACTGTGAATGCCAGAAGGAAAATTTCCGAAAGCATTTCTCGGGGACCCTTTCGATGGCACATGCAGGCAAAGATACCGGCGGATCTCAGTTTTTTCTGACGTTTCAAACGACGCCTTTCCTTGACGGTCGTCACACCGCGTTTGGCCGAATTATTGAGGGAATGGATGCGTTGGCGGCGTTGCAGAAGATTGATCCGCAGCGTCCTAGTGGAGTGGAACCATCCAAAATCTTAAAGGCTGTCGTCGTCCGAAAACGAGACCACGAATACGTTCCTACGAAAGTTAAGTAATTGCAGTCATTGTTGGACGCGGCTTGCGATTTGTTTCGCAAGCCGAGATCCCGTGTGTTCAAGACGGAGCGAAGTGAATTCCGTTCTGAGTTGGACTTCGCGGACGCGCCTTTTTCAGTTAGAAATAAGACAAGATGGCAAGCCATTTGGCTTGTCATTTTTTAATTTGTAAACTGTTCAATCAATAACTTTCGGATTGGGGCAAGCAGATTTTTTAAGTCAAGCTGTCCTGTTAAGCAAATCGTGAATCAAAGTTTCCTTGGACAACATCAACCATCCTAAAGAGAGCAAAATGAAATCGCTCATATCAGCCGCCTTTTTTTTCATGGCGTTCGTAATTGTTTCATCAAACACCCCATTTGTGTGTGCGACTCAAGATGACAAAAAAGTAAAAGAACCATCCGCAAAAGAACCGGCAGCCAAAAATGAAACGCAGATAAATGATGCTCAATCCCCCGGTGCTCCGAAGACGTTTGTCGATTTGATGAATGACTGGAAGAGTCTTGAATTGAAGTTTAAAGCAAAAGAGGCGGAACACAAAAACGCGAGTTTTGCGAGGAAGTCTGAAATCGAAACCGAGTATGTCGGTTTGGTGGAAGAAGCAAAAGCGATTGTGCCAGTTCTTAGAAAAGCGGCGGTTGCTTCTTACGAAAAAGAGCCCAATAAAGACGAGTCGGTTGTTCGATTCCTTGTCGGTGCCTTAACGGATGATTTGAGTAAAGACCAGTTTGACGATTTTTTTGCACTGGGCGAAGTGCTCATCAAGGGCAAAGTCGAGATGAAGCATCTCGAGGCGATCAGCAGTTCCAAACGATTGAATTCATTCGGAATTGATGAATCGGTCAAAGAATTAATCGCGCGATATAAGGAAGCGGAAAAGAACGATTTACCGCGGGCGTTAATAAAGACCTCGTATGGGGATATTGAATTGGAGTTGTTTGAAGATGCTGCCCCAAATCATGTTGCGAACTTTATCAATTTGGTGACGGAAAAAAAATACTACAACAGTACAACTTGGCACCGAGTTGAGCCAGGTTTGAAGGTTATCCAAGCGGGCATTCCAGCCGATGGTACCCCCCGAATCGATTATGTCTTGGAAGCGGAGTTTGACAATCCAAATCGTCGTTTGCACTTCAAAGGGGCATTAGGGGCGGCTCAAAAACCGAATGATGTCAACTCGGCATCCGACGAATTTTACATCGTTACGGACAAGCAAGACGGTTTTAATGGTCGGTATACGGTGTTCGGTCGCGTTATTTCTGGAATGGAATTTGTGAACCAGGTAACAAAGGGTGACAAAATTATATCGGTAGAAATCACGCGGAAGCGAGATCATGACTATCAGCCAAAAAAATATGATCCGCCGGCCGATAACGGCGAGCCACAAGCACTCGAGTCGGGTGGTGCGTTTGGTACTCCAAACGATCCGAATGCAAAAAAAGAATCCAAATAACAGGATTCGCGAAGTACAATGGGAGACTTTCCACCGCGTTAGTCTCCCGGGTGTACGAAATTCCGAAACAGTAGCGAATCGATATTTCTGTTTCTCTCGTGCCAGCCGGGTTGGTATTGTCGATTGACTCGGCAGAAGCGAATAAAACCGACAGGCTGCTAATCGCGTTGTTTCTTTAAACGATATCCCGCCATGCTAACAAAGCTCTTCCTGACCGTCCGAATCGGCGTTTACAGTCTACTTCTGCATAAACTGCGGACGTTTTTGGCGATGTTGGGCATCATGATTGGTATCACCGCAGTGATCTGGCTGGTTGCAGGTGGCGAGGGCGTCAGTTTTCAGGCGCAAAAGCAGCTGGCTGATCTCGGTGCCACCAACATCATCATTCGAAGTGTCAAACCGGCTGCGGGTGGATCTGGTGGGCGAGGGTTTCAATTCCTTGAATATGGACTGCTGAGAGAAGACCTTGAGAGGTTGAGATCGACGTTAGGTTCGCAGCGAGTCGATCAGATCGTTCCAATGCGGTACTTTAATTGTGAGTTTCGGTTTGAAGGCCGGTCGATTGAAGGCCGATTGGTTGGTTGTACCAAAGAGTATCTTGAACTGAACCGATTAACGATCGACCGAGGTCGGTTCATTAGTGATACCGATAATGCGAACTTTCCTCCGGAGAATTTCTGTGTTCTGGGTGACGGAATTGCGTCTGCACTTTTTCCGCTGGAGAATCCGCTTGATCATTCAGTCGAGATCTTGAGCGCAAACAAGTACGAATTTTACAGAATCGTAGGGACAACGCTCAGCCGAGATCCCACGGCAGCCATTGGTGGAAGTTTGGAATCGCAGGACTTTAACAGAGACGTTTATATCCCGATTGAAACTTTGTGGTCTCGAATTGGTGACTCGGTCAACACCAGTCGAACCGGTGGAATCGAAGGAGAGGTGGTCGAACTCAACCAAATCACGCTGACCGTCGCAAGTGCTGAAGACCGTGACGAAACGGGGAGAAAGGTCGAGCAGGTTGCAGGCGTAGTTCGTTTCCTGATGGACAAAAATCATGAAAAAAAGCAGGATGCAGCGGTCATTGTTCCACAGGAATTGTTGCGACAAGCGGAATTGTTGAGCCTCATGTTTCGTGTGCTCTCGTTCGTGATCGGTAGTATCTCGTTGATTGTGGGTGGTATCGGGATCATGAACATCATGCTCGCGACCGTTAGTGAACGGATTCGCGAGATTGGAATTCGACGTGCACTTGGTGCCAAGCAACGTGATATTATTGCGCAATTCCTAGTTGAATCGATCGTCCTCACCACCGTAGGTGGACTGTTTGGCGTGATTTGCGGATTTGCGGTTCGCCCGTTTTTTACATTCGTAAAGGGCAGTATTGCGTATGTCAACCCTTCAACCTTTGATGCGCTTCCACCGGCGATTTCTGAGTTAGAGCCGATCATCGATTTGACTTCGGTTTTTGTTTCGTTTGGTGTCGCGGTTTTCGTTGGTGTCGCGTTTGGGCTCTACCCGGCTTATCGAGCGGCTAAAATGGACCCAATTGAAGCGCTTCGACACGAATAATTCGCCCTTTTGGTACCCAATAGTGTTTGGCCCGGTGGAGCAGAGGATTTCTATGTGGAAATTGAGTGGCGGATGCCGCGTTCTGCCGATAAGATAAAAAAGGAGTTTATCAATGACATTTCCAGTATCTTCTCGACGAAACCTGCTAAAAAACGTGGCTTGCGGATTTGGGTCGCTCGCGTTTTCCGGGATGGCGCTCGCAAATGGATCCACTTCAGTTGGCGCGGTCAGATCTCCATCGAATCCTGCTAACGTAAATGTACCGTCTAATGACTTAGTGCCCGATAACTTAGTGCCCAAGGCGAAACGGATCATTTTTATCTTCATGCAGGGCGGGCCAAGCCAAGTCGATACATTTGATCCGAAATCTGCTCTTGATAAGTACCACGATACAAAGGTCGAATTTTTAAACGCTCGGTCGCGAAAGCTTTCCAAGGAAAATATTTTTAAGTCGCCTTGGAAATTTAAAGAGCATGGAGAATGTGGTCGCGCAGTATCTGAGCTTTTTCCACACATGGCAAATTGTGTTGATGACTTTTGTTTGATCAAAAGCATGCACACCGATGGTGTGGCACACGGACCGGCGACACTCTTTTTGCATACCGGTGCAACAAATTTGATTCGGCCCAGCGTCGGGTCTTGGGTCACATACGGGTTAGGGACTGAGAATCAAAACCTTCCGTCTTTCGTAACGATCAATCCGCCGCCAACCAAAGGTGGGCCGCGAAATTATGGAAACGCTTTTTTGCCAACGCAGCATCAGGCGGTCGTCATCGGCAAGCCAGGGGAGGGAACTGGTGATGGGATCAAGAATTTGTCCAATCGGAAGTACTCTAAATTGGAGCAACGGCGTCAATTTGATTTTCTTCAACGATTGAACCAGGCTCAAGCAGGTGGTGGTGCAGCGGATGAGCGATTAAACGCGACAATTCGCAGTTATGAACTTGCGTTTCGAATGCAGCAGACGGCACCCTCGGTGATTGATATTAATAACGAGTCAGAACATACAAAAAAGATGTACGGCATTGATGAAAAGGCAACCGATGAATTCGGCCGTCAATGCTTATTGGCTAGGCGGTTTGCCGAAGAAGGAGTCCGTTACATCCAAGTCAGCTACAGTGATTTGAAATCGACGCCGCGGTGGGATCAACATTCCAACATGAAAAATCACGAGGTTCATGCAAAAGCAACCGACAAACCGGTAGCCGGTTTGCTTCAGGATCTTAAGCAGCGTGGATTATTGGAAGACACGATTGTATGGTGGGGGGGCGAGTTCGGTCGCACGCCGTTCTCGCAAAACAAAGATGGTCGTGATCATAATCCCAATGGTTTTTCGATTTGGCTTGCCGGCGGGGGCGTGAAGCAAGGGTTTGCTTTCGGAGAAACCGATGAGTTTGGCCATAATGCGATCAGTAATAAGGTCCATATGCACGATCTGCATGCTACGCTTTTGCATCTGATGGGAATCAATCACAAAGAATTGACGTACCGATATGCCGGGCGTGATTTTCGTTTAACCGATGTTTACGGTCGCGTCATCGACGGAATTATTGCGTGAATTTCGGTTGGGGATCAACAATTGGAAGGCTGAATGGGTGCCGAAAGAACGGATTTCGGTGCCACTTGATCGTTTCTGGTATTGGAAACAATCTGCGGAAAATCGCTTTTGTGGTTTCCACAAAGCAATTTCCATAAAACGCCCATTGAACTAAAATACGGGATGTTCGGGGACTCGGATGTCCGTTAGAGCCAAACTGTAATTGCTCAACACGACTTCGAGCCATACCGACTCATCCTGAAATGAGAACGATGGCGATGCGAGGTTGTGTCGGCGATTAAAGTGAGTCACGAAGACTAGTAAGCAAAGGTGTTCAGAATGAAAAAAGCGACGATCTTGTTTTGTATCGTATTTCTGATTTCTCGCATTGCCGTTGGGGCGTTGACTCTGCCCCAAGATGACACCAAGAAGAAAAAACGTGTTCGTCGTCCGGCCGTTAAGAAGGACGACTCGATTTATTTCAATAACGTCTTCAAAGATGCACTTTTTGGAAAACGTCCGGAGCCTTCAGTGGGTGGCGGCAACGCTCAAGCCAAAACGCCGACTGCAAATGGTGGTGGAGGCGCGAATCAGCCGGTTGGAAATGCATCGGGTGGAGCTGGATTGGGCTGGTCGAAGATCATTTCAGCGGAATTGCTGCAGGCAGAAATTAAAAAACAGGCAAATTTACTGAATCAAAGTGTTTCGTCGCCGGGGAAGTTTAAGGGTGGCGGAAATCGTGACGTTCGGCAGATTTCAACCATGATTGCGTTGGTATTCGGCGTCATTGCGGAATACGATGGCGAAGTCAAATATAAGGAATTTGCAGCGGGCGCCCGCGACGCTTACGCTCAATGTGCCCAAAGCGCAACGACGACATCGACGCAAGCTTTTAATCAAGCAAAGATCCGCAAGGAGGACATTCAACGTATCCTTAGCGGTGCAGCCTATGAGCCACCTGTCAAACCGAGTGAAGATTTTGAGTGGGCGTCGGTGGCGGATGTCTCCGAGATGATGAAACGACTGGGAGTCGCCTACCGCGAAAAAATCAAACCTTGGGTTGGTTCTGAAAGCTCATACAAAAGCAACGTTGATGACTTGATGCAAGAGGCTGCGATGGTGGCGGTGATTGGTGAGGTCCTTCAAAAGGAATCGATGGACAATGCAGACAATGACGACTACAACGAATTCGCAGCAAAGCTCAAGGAAGGTGCTTTGATGATTTTGAATTCAAAAGGCTCAATGGATTTAGGGATGGCCACACGCGGGGCATCAATGATCGACCAAAGTTGTGTGGAATGTCATGGTGAATATAACTAACCATAGCAGGAACGTTTGACCGTCGATTTCGAGCCGCTGTTCCATTCCCAAAATCGATTGTTTTATGCTTGAACGAATTGGAAAGTGGTTTTTCCAAAAATCTCACGATTCGCGGTGCTGTTGTTTTCATTTCGGTCGATGTGGTAGCACACTTTTGGGAAATATGGTCGGAGATCATCCCGACGTCGATTGGGCTGGCGAAGTCTTTCACGCCCTTCATGAAAACACAGTCGACGCCATCGAACTGGCTGACCCGTTTCAATGGTTACATGGACCCATACGTAATTCTAAATGCAAGTCCTTTGGCTTCGAAACAAAGTTTCAGCATCTTGATTCGAATGGATTGGATTTAACGTTTGACGAATATTTGACTCTATTGAAGAGTCTGAATTTTGATCGGTTTATCATTCTGAAACGAAGGAACTATTTGCGTCAGGCCGTGTCGGTTGCTCGCGGGCAATTAACAAAGACATGGCATGTAACTCAGGAAATGAAACGCCCCGTGTTTGCCCCATTTCCGATGGATCCAACCAAAATTGGACTTGGTGGCTCGGACCGCGAATTAGTTGATTGTTTTGAATTTCTAGACGAAGTTTATGAAAAAGCAGAGGAGTCGTTTGCCCAACATAAAATCAGTTGCTTAAACCTCTGTTACGAAGACGATCTGGAGCATGAGCCGCAGATTGGTTTTCATAAAGTTGTTGGGTTTCTGCAACTTTCTCCCGCAGAGCCTATGGTTTCACTGCAAAAACTGGGAGTCCGTCCGCTGGCTCAGGCGATTTCGAATTTCGATGAAATTCGTCAGTTGTTGTCTGGAACAAAATACGGCTGGATGTGTGATCACTAGGATTTCTGTGGGCACTAGGATTTGTGTGATCACTAGGATTTGTGTGAGCACTAGGGTTTGTATGAGCATAGGGATTTGTGGCGTTTCGTTTGTTTAAATCGTTGTCCAGCCGAACCGATTCCTTGATATAATTTCATTCGAGGAGTGCTGGGATAAGCGTTTCTAACCTATCAATAAATCGGGATTTTCAACTCGATTTTAGAATTACTTTCCACCATTTAAATTGTATCTTTGGAGAATTTGGACGAATGAAATATGTCAATTTTATAGCGTTTCTTTTGTTGGCTGCTGCCAACTTAAGTGGTGACGAACCTGTCCCTGCGGCTTCTTCGACACAAGCGAGCGTCACGGTTGCCACAGAAATCGCCAGTGTCAAAACCGTTCGAACCTTCAAAAACTTGCGAATTCGTCGCCCGATTGTCATCACCCATGCCGGTGACGGAACGAATCGAGTGTTTATTGCTTCGCAATTTGGCAAGGTTTATGTCATGCCAAACAATCCAGAAGTAAGGGACCCCGCTGTATTCATGGATATTGAAAAGCAGGTCATGTACAAGGATCGCGAAAATGAAGAAGGATTCCTGGGAATGGCATTCCACCCGAAGTTTAAGGAAAACGGACATGTATTTGTTTATTACACGACCCGTCGTGAACCCCGATTGTCAGTCGTTTCGCGATTTACGGTTTCAAAAGATGATCCAAACAAGATTGACACGACTTCTGAAGTTGAATTAATGCAGATCAAACAGCCGTTTTGGAATCACAACGGCGGCACAGTGTGTTTTGGTAAAGATGGTTATCTTTACATTTGTCTTGGCGATGGTGGTGCTGCCAATGATCCGATGTCCAACGGTCAAAACCTGAAAACGCTTTTGGGATCGATCTTGAGAATTGACGTGGACAAAACGGACGGTGACCAGAAATATTCAGTGCCCAAAGACAACCCCTTCGTTGGTCAAAAAGATGCGCGTCCCGAAATTTATGCTTACGGGCTACGCAACGTTTGGCGATTAAACTTTGACAGCAAAACGGGTACGGGATGGATTGCCGATGTTGGACAAAACCTTTGGGAAGAGGTCAATATTCTGGAAAAGGGTGGCAACTACGGTTGGAACATTCGGGAATCCAAACATGACTTTGACAAAGGGGTTCGTGATGCAAACGGTGAGGACAAATTTGTCGAGCCCGTTTGGGAGTACGATCACGAGACCGGCAAGTCAATCACTGGTGGAGCCGTGTATCGCGGAAAGAAGTTTCCGGAGTTAGATGGCGTTTATCTATTCGCAGACTACGTTACCGGTCACGTGTGGGGCTTGGACTATAATGTCGAAGCTAAAAAACTGAACAAGCATATGGAAATAGAAGGGGAACATATCGACCGAAAAAAATTCAAGGCCGCTCCCATTATTACATTCGGTGAAGACGAAATGGGCGAAGTTTACTTCTCAAGTGTGAACGGTCGAATTTATACTTTGGGCAAGTAGTCGGTGAGTCACGTCATCCTTGTTTAGAAGCTTCATCTGGTTTCAAAACGCCAATCGATGCAGCAGAATCTAGAGAATCCTTGAATGATGCCAACCGAGCACGAATGCTACGGTTGGCATTTTTTGTTTTCCTGCTAAAGCCATCGATTGTCAGTTTCTCTCGACGTTTTTTTGCCTTGCATCGCGTCGTGATGCCCTGTGGGATCGGCTGTTTTTACGGGTTCCTCAACTCGCTTTTTTATGGACGGCGGTTTTAGTCACCTTGCCTCATTTGTGAAAACCAGGCTTCGCTTCGTTTTTGCATCTCTTCGCTTGAGATATCTGCAACATGGGTTGCAATTCCCCATTTGAATCCAAACGGATCTTCTACTTTTCCATAACGGTCGAATTCCCGATTTTGATTTCTCCATGCGTGACACTTCCGTCTGGAGCGAACGTGCATTCAATACCAGTGCCGCCAAAGGCTTTTTCGTAAAACACCAATGCGGC
>CAJQQR010000068.1 GCA_905480545.1 uncultured Pirellulaceae bacterium | reverse complement strand
GAACAACTGGAATCGCAACGCAACGAAATAAGTGGGAAACCATCCAAAATCCTGCCGAAACGAACGGATACGAAGTTGTCGATTGGAGATTTCAAATCATGCTTGGTATGATGGAGTTGTCGCTCTCCAATGATCAACAGCGGGATCATGCCCTTCTTCGGCTGTAAGACGTTTCGCTCAAAGTTGAGACCTAAAGTGTTCGGATGCCCAATTCCATTTGAATCCTACCCCAAACAAATCCCTCCCCAACACCAATCTTTCCAAATTACGAGGCGTCAGACAGTGTGGTTGCATAGTTCTGACCTCTAGTCACCGCGACGTTGCGAAATCGATCCGTTGCCCATACCAGACCATTTTACCCATGACCAATAATTCAATTCTCGCGTTGTTTTTCTTCACGCTCGCTGGTGGCGCTCATCTTGGGACCGTTTCAGCGCAACAGCCCGCCGCAGAAGAGAAAAAAACTGAACCAGCATCGCTGGCCCCAAAAAGCACAAACGCTGCCGAGGAAGAAACAAAAAATCTAGATGACGAGGATGAAAACGAAGGAAAACTCTTTTTTTCATTTGGCGGATCTCGGTGGAAAGAAGTAATCGAATGGCTGGCGGACTCCTCTGATCTCGCCCTTCATTACAGCGATTTACCAATTGGGACATTCACTTACTCGGACACCAAATACTTTACCCTTCAAGAGGCGATCGATCGAGTCAACTTGTTCCTGCTGCCTGAGGGCTTCACGCTTGTGCGAAGTGGTCGACTGCTTTCGGTCATCAACCTCAGTGATCCGCGTAGCCTGAAACAACTTGATTCGCTTGCCCGACTCGTTAAGTACGAGGACCTTGAGACCGCGGAAGATCACGACGTGGTCAAATGCATTTTCCCTCTTGGTGACCTCGACGCCGTAGATGCCGTTGAAGAATTATCAGCGCTCAACTTGTTTCAAACGCCCGCCATTTTCTCAAAAACCAATCAGCTGATGATCACTGATACAGCGGTCAAATTGAAAACGGCAAAGAAGATTTTGAGCGCGTTCAAGCCAAAGACGCTTGATAACGGAACGGTGGTCAAAAGCTTTACACTTGATCACGTCGACGCCGAGGATGTGCTGATGGTTGCCCGACCGCACCTGGGTCTTGCTACGGGGGAGATGATTGGAATTGACGTTAGCATCTCGGCAGATGTCAAAGGCAAAAACATTTTTGTGACCGGAATCGAAGACAAAGTCTTGTTGATAGAAGGACTGATATCGCAAATCGACAAGCCCAAGCTCGTAAAAACGGGGGCCGGAGTGCCGGAATTGCAGTCTTACCCGATACCAGGCGGCAATGTTGATGTCATTTACAATGTTCTGATCACCCTGCTTGCGAAAAAGGAAGTCCGCCTTTCGAAAGATGAAAATGCGGGCACGATCGTGGCATTGGCGACCCCAGACATTCAAAAAGAAATCGCTGAAACGGTGAATCAACTGAAGGCTTCGGAGTCTGAATTCGCGGTTATCCAGCTGAAATCCGTCGATCCGGTATTTGCCATCAGCCTTCTCGAGGAAATGCTCGATATTTCTGAGGATGAGGAGACCGACGACAATCCGTTCCAAGGCGGTCGCTGGTGGGAGTACGGTCGCAATAGCGGAAGACAGCAAGAGAAAAAGAAAGAATCGCCACCTAAAATCGATGCTGATCCCGGCAACATGCGTCTGTTCGTTCGCGGTAGCAAATACCAAATCGAACAGATTCGAAACATCATTGCAGAAATTGACACCGGCACCGTCGGAAGTGGCGAGGACCTTCGCGTGTTTCCTCTTACCGGTGAGAAAGCCGAGAAATCATTGAAGCTCGCGGCGAAATTCTGGCGAGCCAAAAACCCAATTTATTACTATCCAATCGCTGAAGCCAATCCATCGGCACCGCGAGAGAAGACGCTCAGTGATGAAAACGATTCCTCCGTTGAAACATTTCAGCAACCTAAGCCACCAAAGCGGGATGACAAACCGATTGCACAATTGTTGACGTCAGATCTGACCAGCAAGGAAACGGCGATCATTTGTCAAATGACGTCCCGCGGGATTTTGCTGCAGTCGGAAGACACCGACGCGCTCGACCAATTCGAAAAATTATTGAGGACGGTCGTTGGGCCAACGGACACCATGCCTGCAGCTCCGACGATTTACTATTTGAAATATACCAAGCCGAACGATGCATTACGCATGTTGGCGGAATTGCTTGATGGCGGTGAGGCGGCAAAAGAAGGCGAAGCCGGAACACTCGTCAACGGTTATGTCTCAGGGTCATCATCTTTTTTGGGTAGCATCGTAACGTCGCGAGAAGGCACACTCACGATGATCAATGACTCGATCACGGTCGTGGCTGATCCGAGACTCAATCGTCTCATTGCACAAGGCACAACTCGAGACATTGAACTGATCGAAGGTTATCTCAAAATCGTCGACAAAGACAGCAGCATCACGTCCGTCGAAACATTTGGCACCTCACATATCATCGAGCTTGAGCATGTGAGCGCAACAGAAGTTGCTGTCGCAATTCGCGACGCTTATTTTGGCAGAGTGAACGGAACGGCAACAACTGGCGGTCGACAACCAAATGGCCAACAACCTCAAGGCGGCCGCGGCAATCAGGATAACCGGGGGAATGAACGTGAGGGAAACAATCGTGGTGGCGAAAACGGCAACAACCAACAAGGAAATCGAAACCGGCAACAAGGTGGCGGTGCGGCGGTAGGCATGGAGCCCAAAATGACAATCGCCGTCCACGAACCCAGCAATTCGTTGATTGTTACCGCTCCAGAACAGCTTTTCAAAGAGGTTGAAAAACTTGCGAAGTTAATCGATTCAAGGAGTCGGCAGACCGTTGAGATTTTGAAACTGCCCCGAAGCTTCTCAGGTGACCTCAAACAAATTTTGGCGGGCGAAGCGGTCGCTCCACAAACACGACCTACCAGCCGCACACGTTCAGGTGACCGACGCCAACCTACATCATCTCGCGGCCGAGATCGTTAACTGCAACTTACTTTGCGATCTTAAATCAGACTCAAATCCATATTGCCTCTCGCCGAAAACCGGAATTACGCGATGACACAAAATACGTTTGCCAAAATTTTCATCTCCGCGTCTGTAATGATTTTGTTTTGCATTTCGGTGCAGGAACTCAACGCTCAGGCTGGATTGCGAAAATCACTTGAGCGAATGGACCTGAATGAGGACGGTTTAATCCATCCGGATGAGATTACTCCTTTGGCACGGCCCTATCTCGAACGAATCATGCGATTTAGGCAAGGTCGGCAACGAAACGTCACGTTCGACAAACCAATCCCAATTTCGCGAATTCAAGAGTATGCCAGAATTTACTATGCGCTTCAAAATGGTGTTGCCGGTGGCGAAGTTCGAGCAAAAGGCGAGGACAGCGTTAAACCTTTCGGCACCGACCGTGACGAGCCATTGGTGCCTGAGTTCGGGATCGGAGAAATCAAATTCCCCTACACCCGGGACGACTTGAGACAGGCCGAACGCACAATTAGCCGCGAAGATAACAATGGTGACGGACAAATTGACCGCGCCGAAGCGGCACGCGCCGAGTGGACGCATCGCAACCCCTTCGATGATGATTTAAATAAAGATGGTCGCCTCAGTCGACTTGAATTAGCCCAACGATATGCTCGTCGCCGACTCTTACAGAACGACGCCAATGAGCTGGTTCGCAAGAGCACTCGGGTCGGAAGCGAAGTCAAACCGTCCTATCGTGAGCGTGAAGACGGCAATGACCGTCGGCGGCGTGATTGGCGGAATCGAGGCAGTTCCAATACCTGGCTGAGCGTGACCATGATGGCCCGCTTTGATCAGGACAAAGACGGACGCTTGAATGAAAAAGAGCTGGCAGTTCTGGGGATACCGCTGGTTAATTTAGATGTAGACCGAGACAGCCTCGTGACACGTGATGAGCTTCAAGCGTACGTAAATGAATTGCAAGAGGCGGCGAGTGATCAAACCGAGGGCCTCCCCGGATGGTTCTATGAGCGCGATGCGAACAGGGATGATCAAATTGCTATGGCAGAGTACACCGACGATTGGACATCGGAATCTCTCAAGGAATTTAAAGATTACGATCTTAACGGAGATGGAATCTTGACGTCTGGCGAGATCTTACGTTCGGTATCTGCGATCGGCGGCACCTTTGTGAACGATGATGCGATGGTTTTACCGCCGCGAAAAACAATCATTTCCGAAATCGAAGTCGATGAAAACTTCGCGATTGCTGACCTGAAAGTACAAATATCAGTCACCCATACCAGCCTGAGTATGCTGGACGGATTTCTGACCGGGCCGGATGGACAACGTGTCGAGTTGTTTGCCGGTGTCGGCGGCAGTGATGACCACTTCGACCAAACGATTTTTGATGACGCTGCTGAAGCCCGGATCACGAAATCACGCCCGCCGTTCAAGGGGTCATTTAAACCGCATGCGATCGACAAAAAACAGCCCGGTCTTTCCAGCTTCAAGGGCAAAAACGTGAAAGGCGTCTGGCAATTGGTGATACGTGGTACCCGCAATCAACGGTTTGGAATGTTGCACAGTTGGTCGATTATTGTCAAGCCGGATGAAGATATCGTGGTTGAGGATGATTCCGCAAAACAAGGCGACGCGAAAAAAGAAAATCCGGATGACACAAAACAATCCATGGATGGAAGAAACTCCAGTAAGCCGCGCCGGGATAAATCGGGCGAGAAGGATCCCATCACCGGGTTGATTGAACTCTTCAAGTAGCTTCCGTTTTCTCTAAGGCACTGGCAGTGACGCGGATTGCTAAGAACGACAAACCCAGTTGTTGGTGACCTCGTAGAGACGCCCTCGGCTTGCCAACTAGCTGCTCAGTTTCCGACTTTACAGGCGCATCACCGTTAGACAAAGTATCCCTTTTGAGTCGACAACAGCATTACAGTTTCTGGTAAGGGATTGGTCGAAATTGTCAGCTCGACAATGGACAGAAGCGCTGAATTCAGCATCAGAAATTCAGTTTAAGGATCATCTGCACTTCATCGCCGACGGGATACGAGGAACCGAGATTAGGGCCCTGTCCAACGCTCCCCGCTTTCCCGCCTTCCCGCTTTCCCGCTTTCACACGCATACGAGGCTAAGTTCTCGTTTGACGATCCGTGCCCTCGGATTTGAAAAACCCGCTATTCGAAAAAAGAGGTCAACGTTGGAAGGCAATCCAATGCTCAAGCAAACAATTCCATTCTAGGCTTACCCTTACCATCTTTCGTTACATAGAAGGGCCGTTCTTCGATGTCGAATCCGGTATCCGGAGCAATTCCCATCGCATGAAAAATAGTGGCGTGTAAATCTGGAACCGTAATTGGATCTTTGGTCACCATCAACGGTCGTTCATCTGCTGTATCGCCGTAGAGGTTTCCTTTTTTGATTCCCCCACCAAACATCAGCACCGAACTGGAACCTGTGAAATGTCGGTGCTGACCATATTGTTTCAATTCCTTGAGCACATCGGTTTTGGCTCTCGATTGATCTCGAGCATTACTGCCCGGCACGCCTTCAATCATCATGTCTCGACTGAATTCGCTCGCGAGGACAACCAACGTGCGATCGAGTAAACCCCGCTCTTCCAGATCCAATATCAATTGTGCAATCGGTCGGTCGATTTCTTCTTTCATTCTCTTGACCGTCGTGTGTCCATTCTCGTGAGTATCCCAACTGACAAACGGAACGTATTCAGTGGTCACCTCGATAAACCGGGCACCTGCTTCGGTTAATCGCCGTGCCAACAAACAGCCTTGACCGAAACGTCCAGTGTTGTATTTGTCGTAGGAATCTTTTGGCTCCAATGTCAAATCGAATGCCGCACGGTCCTCGCTACTCAATAATTTGTAAGCATTCTCCATGGAACGAATCATCGATTCCTGGTGATAATCACTCGCAAATCCACCGGCTGGACTCTTCCTGACCAATTCTCGGAAAAACTTATTCCGCTTTTCAAAACGAGCAGGCGTCATTCCCTTGGGCGGCTTTACCGCATTGATTGCATTCTCGGGATACGGCAGTAAAAAAGGACCGTATTCGGTACCGAGAAATCCGCCTGTATGAAACGACTTCAGCTCCTCCTTCTCACCAACGCCTTCCAACCGTTGACCAATATCAATGAACGCCGGAATGGCGGGATTTTTTGGTCCCAACAACTTTGCCATCCACGCACCGATATGCGGTGCGGCAACGGTCTGCGGAGGCACATAGCCGGTATGCCAATGATACTGATGGCGTGAATGCAAAATATGTCCCAAGTCTGGGAGCACATGCGTCCGAATCAATGTACCTCGATCCATGACCTTCGCGATATTTTCGAGGCCTTCGGTGATCTTGATATTATCGACGACGGTGTCGATTTGAGGAAACGTGCTAATCACTTTCTCGACAGGCACGCCAACATCAAACGGGACGTATCGCTTTGGGTTAAAGGTATCCGGCGCCGCCATACCGCCTGCCATCCAAAGCAAAATACATGTGTCAGCCGTTGGAGCAATTGGCGATCGAAACGGCTGACCACTTGCCTGTACTTGACGGGGGATCCCCCCGGCCAGCGAAGCAATCGACGCCGCGGTCGTTGCCTTCAGAAACTCTCGCCGCGCCCGTCTTTCTCTTCGCAGCTCTTCACGGTGTGCGACATTCTCTGAATCTTTGGCTTTAGCGGACATGTTGAAACTCCGGGAGCATGATAATCGACCACAGCAAGTCTGCGATCGATTCTGTGGTCATTTTTTCATCGACAATTTGTTCGACAACCTCTCGTTCGTCATCGCTGGGTAACCGCGAAAGGCCCCAACTGAAAACGTGATCAATCAATTTTTTTCGGTCCATTCCTGATGCAATCAGTCGACGCGCCCCTGTCGATAACAATTCCGAGAGGATCTCCCCATTGCTCAGATCTAGAGCTTGCAAGGTGGAAAGCTGATCATCACGAGTTGTCACAATCTGTTCGCGATTCGGTCGACCAAGTGATCGCATTAACGGATCGGAGATCACCAGTGCAGCCCGACGACTGCGCTTTCGAAGGCCATTGGTAGCCCTCTCTTCCAATTGCATTATTTTTGACCCAACAGATCCCCATAGATCTTGGTTGGTTAGTTTGACCGCTGGCTTGCTGTAAACCGAGTCAAACCAAACCGTTCTTTGAAAAACTTTGTCAACGAATATTGAAACGTAAAGCGACGCCGGATTTGGCGTGCCCCCCAAGTTCTTCGCAAAGATATCAATCTGATTTTTACCTACTTGCAATTGGGCGGTGAGATCAATCATTTCAACCGTCGTCCAATCAGCATCTCCTCCCAATCGCTTGCCATTGACTGATAAAGTGTATTCGTTGTCACATGTCACAACGACAAACGCCGATTTTGCCTTCTTGTCAAGAATTAGATTAGTTGCGAACGTAAGTTTTTCGCTTGGTTTTGCATCTGAGGAATCCGCCCGAGACCAAATCCAGTGCGACGCCAAGCCACTTGGCGCTGACCTGTTGGCTCCGGTATTTTTTTCTCGTGGAGCATCTTGTGTCGCGTTTTTTTTCGGTTTCAAATCTGGAACCTTCGAATTCCCCTTGGGTTCCGTGCCAGTCAAAGCATGAACCGAGTCCAAGAACTGCTCGGCCGTCATACGACGAGCGATTGGTCCGGTGAAGGTGTATTCTTCGTCAGCTGGTGTCGACATCGAAACCGTCTTGGCTTGATAAATTTTTGAATTCGCAATCAACGCCATCGTCTTTTTTAAATCGTATCCGTTGTCTGAGAGATGAATCGCAAGAAAGTCAAGCAAGTCCTCATTCCATGGCCGATTTCCCATGATGTCGACCGGCTCGACTAAACCGCGTCCCATCATCCGCTTCCATACGCGGTTGACAATCGT
>CAJQQR010000067.1 GCA_905480545.1 uncultured Pirellulaceae bacterium | reverse complement strand
ACTTTACGTTTCGGCGTTGTCGCCATTCCAGATTATATGGGGAAAGTTCCTTGCCTCCGCGGGAATCATCTTCATTGTATTTTCTACGTTCTTGCCGTTTTTCTACCTTACGTTGCTCCTGGGCGGAATCGATTCGCTCACCATCACCTATACGCTGTTGATCACGCTGGTCGGCCTCTTCAGCATGATCACTTTTTCTATTTTTGTACTTTGCGGTGTCGTTCCAACTATTCTCAAAGCGTGTTTTGTACTTGGTTTTCTGGCGGGGAATATTTTCATCGGTACAATTGTTTTTCTCAGCATGGAGGTATTTTTTAATAACTACGGCTTCGTGGACGAACAAACCGCATTTACGATTTTCCTGAGCTGGATGATTGGCGGAGTTCTGGTGAACGGTTTGTTCATTGTCCTTTCGGCAGCGATCATTTCACCCAGCAGTTCGAACCGTGCCGTCATACCTCGGATCTACACGACGTTCATGGCTTTGGTCAGTTATATTACCTTCGCGATTGTCATCACAACGACCAATGCTTTTGGCGGATTTTATCCGCCCGGATTTATAAATATAGTTTTATATATTGCATCCGTCACAACGTTACCCTTTGCAATATTGATGTTTTTGATCTCCTGCAGCGGCCGTTTCAAATATGGACTGCGATTGAACAAATCTATTCCGGATGGCTTCTTCAAGAAAGTACTTTGGTTTCCCTTTTACAGTGGGGCGGTAAACGGTGTGGTTTATAGCCTGTTTTTTATCGGCGGTTGTTTCGCCGTTCTTGGTTACATCAGCATTCAAACTGCAGCCACTGGGTTTGGCGGATCGCTGCCGAAGTTTTTACGTGATGCCAACTATGACGGCTCGCTCTTCCACCTAACCGCCTATTTCAATTACACCGCAATTTACGCTTGGATCGGTATGTTGATTTATCAAAAGACGGAGCGACTGACACCACTGGTTTGGACGATTTTGCTTTTTGGTTGCATCGGGTTGATCACGATTACGTCTTACCTTTCATTCTTCCAAACGTCCGTCAGTGGCGAGGAAAAAATTGCGTTTGTTCTTTTGCCCAATGCTCCGGCATTCTTTGACGGTGAAGAAATCATCGTCCTGTTTGGGATCTCAAGTCTAATCAATGTGCTTTTATTGATTGCGGTATCTGGTTGGATTCTTATTCCACAGTTGCGAGACTATTTTTCGGCTTACAACGACAATCCATCTCCACCAGAAAAAACCGAAAAGAGCAAACATCCAGCGTTGGTTGAGGGAGAATCAGAAAGGCAATTTACGACCGGCAATTCGCCCCAAACAGATTCAACAACAGGGAAGAATGCTCCACCAAAAATGGAATCATCGTATCAAAATCCGGATGGAAACTTATAAATCATGTCATCCGAATCAGCAGCTATGAACATGGACAACTCAGCGACGCAATCATCGGCGAATGTGGCTTCCGACTGGCAATCGAAGGTTTGGCGAGATTCCCTTTTGTCCGGATTCGAGCTGGGCAACCGGTATCAAATGCTGCCGAACTTTGATGGCAACCGAGGGCTCAATGGAACAATGTTTCGGCAGCGAGCTGGATCCAGTTTAGAGTTCCTGGAACATCGTGATTATCAACCAGGTGACGATCTACGGCACATTGATTGGTCTGTCATGGCTAAACGCGATCAAGTTTACGTCAAATGCTTCGAGCAGGAATCAACGCCCGTTCTCGATTTGGTTCTTGACCATTCCCAATCGATGAATTTGGTTGATTCTGAAAAGGCAACCGGCACTTTGAAGTTAGTCGCCGCAGTGACGACAGCGGCTCGGGCGGCTCACTTTCACGTCAAGATTTGGCTTGCAGGATCTTCGTTGGTCGATCATGCAGTAGCTGAAACGTCGGGGGGCTGCCATCTATTTCAGACACCCAATCCGCACCCTGCATCTTGGCCGATTCCTGATTTTAGTGGGATTCAAAATCTTTCGGACGCATTTCAAGAACGACTTCCGTCATTTCGTCCACAGGGTTTTCGAATCCTGATCAGTGATTTGTTATTTGACGCTGACCCCATGCCAATCATTCAACAATTTTCTCAACAGTCGCAATCCTGTCTGATTATTCAAGTGTTGGCCGAAGCCGACATAACGCCGCCAAGTCATGGCAGTGTTCGGATCATCGATTCAGAGTCCAATGAAACGCAAACTGTTTTCATTGATACGGATATGCAAAAACGGTACACAGAAGCATTCAATCGACATCAGTCACGATGGATTGAAGCGGCGTCCCGTCAAGGCTGTCGATTTGTCCCAATGATTGCCGAGAATCTTATTCACCAAAACCATTTAAAAGAACTTGAAGAGATGCAGATTTTGGTTCCTTCATAATGGCCCCGACTGAATTTGTTTTTCATCAGCGACTTAAACTCTAAAACTTTTCCATGCCATTCTTTTTGAATCCGTTTGCCTTTACCGCTCTAGCCGCCATTCCGATCTTGATCGGAATCTACTATTTGCGCAACCGATTCAAACGACGCGTCGTTTCGAGTTTGATGCTATGGGACGGTATCATTAAAGGTAACGAAGGAGGTCAAAAAAAAGACCGACTTCAATTGCCCTGGATGTTTTTTCTGGAATTATTTGGGCTATTGGCTCTGGCGTTCGCGGCAACACAACCGTTCGTCAAAACAAGTAGCAGCCGAATCCCCGCGACGATTGTTTTAGATGATTCGTTTTCCATGCTGGCGACGCCGATGGGAAATCCAAACAGATCAGATGCCGATGATAAAACCGGCGTGTCTGATTTAGGAAACTCCGTTCGAGATCGGGTGATCGAATCGCTCATGGAAATGTCGAAAAGCAACGCCTATGAGTTCGACATTATTTTGGCGGGAGAATCGCCGCGACGATTGGGTGAGCAAAACATAACCGACTCAGCAGCGTTAACCGCTGCGCTCGACGAATGGACTTGCGAGCAGAGTTCTTCGAACTTATTTGAAGCCGTTGAGGTGGTAAAGAAAACCCACGGACCAGAGCATCGAATTCTGGTCTGCACAGACCAACCACCTGCCGACAAAGCCGTTGTCGAATCTGATTCTCGATTGCGCTGGATTAGTTCTGGAAAACCGATGGATAATACGGCAATTACATTTGCCTCACGCAAGCAGGTGCTAAACGATTCCGGAATAGGTGAAAAGCTACTTGTTCGCATCGAAAGCTTTTCTGACGACCCAACCCAACCAACGAAACGAAGGGTCAATTCATCAATCAAAATCATTGATACCCAGAACAACAGAACGGTTGTCGAAAGCCCATTTCAATTGACGGTTGATACAAAAAAAGAAATTATCCTGGAATTACCGGAGTCTGTTGCAAAAAAGGATTTGCGACTTGAAATTGATGCCGATTCGGTGACGGCCGACAATCAATTGTTTTTGCTGGCGGAGGAACCCATTGAGATCGACGTGTATCTCAATCTAGACGACGTTGTTTTTGAAAAAATCTGGAAGGATGCCTTGCAGGTGATTCCCAATGTCAAAATCAATGAAGTAAGTCCTTCAATTTGCGATATCGTGATTACTGACACGGAGTTTGTACTTCAGCCGGAACAGTGGCATATTTTCTGCCCGCCACAAAAGGCACCAGTAGCGTTTGCCGGCCCCTATGCTGTTTCGGCGGAACACCCCTTGGTGAAAGGACTGCCAATTCGCGGCGCGATCTGGGCAGCGGATGCCGACAAACGCGAGATAACTCAATCCAACCTCACTCCAAAGCCCAACCCCCCATCAGCAGGTCCAAAATCTCTCGCGCCTGATTCAAACCCAAAAAACGAAAAACCAAATGGAGCGAATGCCGATTCCGAAAAAAGCAAACCAAATCGTAAGGGTTCGAATCGGATCGATCCGCCGTCTGATCAAGATGCGGCAGAACCAGAGATCCAGAAGAATGAATCAGGAGAAAACAATTCGGACACATCCCCGGACATGCCTTCCAATTCGTGGATCCGATCGGTAATTCGAGCGGGACAGACCGGTCTAATTATCGATCATCAATTGTCTCAATTGCGTCGGCGAATTCAGCTAAACTTACAGCCGAAATACAGTACCGTTTCTTCATCGCAACCGACTTGGATTGTGTTGGTCGTCAATCTGATCGAGTGGCGGAAAAAATATGCCCACGGTCCTGAGTTTGTGAATACTTGGCAAAGCACCCAATCCGCTCGATTCCCGCTGGATACTGAGACGATTTCATTGACCGGACCTGATCAAAACACCAAGATCATTCCGGTCATCAACGGGTTGGCTCAGGTCGAGATGATGCAAGGTGGAATCTGGAGTGCCAAAATCAAATCTTCGCGTTCCACTCCAGAACCAGAAACATCATCGAAAGAAGCAAACTCCGAAAAAAAGAGCGGTGAGGAAAACATTGTGAATTCCCAAACGAACTCGGAGACAGAGCAACAAAGAACCGAATGGAAATGGTCGTTTTATCCACTTTCCGCCCGAGAGTCGAACTTGCAAAAAGCAGAAACCACCACAATCGATAACTGGCGTGAATTGGATGTGAATTACCGATCGATCTATCAACCCGCCGCCTGGCTCCTGGGCTTGCTGGCATTCGGGTTGTTCATCACAGCCTTTGTGTTTCAACATCAGGCAAAATAGAAATGATGATCCAGCATTTTGTAAAAACCGAACACGAAAGTTAACTCAAAACGATGTCCACCATTGCACATCCAATCTGGTTTCTTTTGGCTTTGCCAATTGTGGCACTCATGTTTTTTCGCCCCGCTGCGACCCGAACACTTGCCGTCATTCGCGTCTTGATTTTTGCCACGTTGATCACTGCGATTGCCGATCCTCTTTTGAAAAAGGAGGTTCGCGAGGGGACATTGACGCTGATCGTCGATCGCAGTGAGTCGATGCCGATACCGGCCAAAGAAATTCAACAGAAAATGATCGAGGAGCTGTTGGAATCAAAGAGGGAAAATCAGAAGCTACGAATTGTTAGCTTTGGCGACAAGTCCGCGATTGAATCCAGTCAAGATCTTGTTCAGGAAGTTGGAAACAAATCGAGTCGATTGGCAGATGCTCTTGAATTGGCTTTGCTCAGTTCGACGCCAGGTTCCCCGGAGCGTTTCGTGGTGGTTTCAGATGGCAATTACACGCATGGCAACCCTGCGCCGTTTGCTGCGATTTCTGCCAGCCGGAAAATCCCGATCGATTACCGCTTGCTATCGCGATCACAAACCAACGATTTGGGAATTGTCAGCCTCGACTACCCTGTTCATATCGAGCCCAACGAAATTTTCATGGTGACCGCTTGGGTTCAATCTCCCCTTCCTCAGGATGTCAATTACACCCTTTACCGCGGCGACGAGCCGGTTGCTTCGGGACGCAAGAGCATTCCCGCCGGAACCAGTTCGATTCGCGTGCGTGATATTCTTCCAACGCCGCAAACGGGACAATATGTTTTTGATATCCAGTCTTCCATCGACACCAAAGATCCGATGCCGGAAAATAACCGGGCTTCGTTTTTGGTGCGAGCAACCGGCAACAAACCGGTTTTGATCTTGACGGAAAAAAGTCCGTCGCCGCTAAAAGGCCTCTTGGAACTGGGCGGTCTATCTGCAGAAGCCAAATTGCCGGGCAGCATACGGCTCGACTTGGCTACACTGTCAAACTACAGCGGCGTAATCATTGAAAACGTTCCGCATCAACTCATTGGCGACATTGGCGTTGCCGAGTTAGTAAATTGGGTAAAAACCAGCCAAGGCGGCCTGCTTCTAACCGGTGGGCAAAGAAGTTTTGGTCAGGGTGGATATTATCAATCGGCTCTGGATCCGATCCTGCCGGTATCGATGGAATTACGAAAGGAGTTTCGCAAGGCCTCGGTTGCCATGATGTTGGTTCTTGACCGATCTGGATCGATGACGGCACCTGCCTCGGGCGGCAAAACCAAAATGGACCTTGCCAACATCGCTTCGGCAAACGTTGTCGATTTATTGACGCCCATGGACGAGGTGGGCGTATTGGCGGTCGATACGACCGCACACACCATCGTAAAACTACAATCGCTAACCAACCGGGAGAGCATCCGTAGAAAAATCCTCAAGATCCAATCGATGGGCGGAGGAATCTACGTCTATGAAGGGCTTTCCAATGCTGTCAACGCACTTCGCACCAGCTCCGCATCATCCCGACATATTATCCTTTTCTCTGACGCAAACGATTCGGAGAATCCTGCTGGCTACAAAAAGCTGCTGGCTGAATGCGAGAAAGAAGGAATCACCTGCAGTGTCATTGCCCTCGGAAAAAAAACAGACGTCGACGCGGCACTCTTGATTGATGTTGCAACACGTGGAAAAGGTCGTGTCTTTTTTACAACGAAGGCCAAAGAGTTGCCAGAACTTTTTGCGCAAGACACCTTCACCGTTGCTCGTTCCTTCATTGACGAAATCGTTGAGGTCCAAGCGACTCCCAATATGAAAACATTTTTGCCAGGGATTGTGACGGACGAAGCCCAGGGAATCAAAGTCGGCGGCTACAACATGACCTACCTACGTGATACAGCAAATCTCGCGATGGTCACCAAAGACGACAACACTGCGCCGTTGCTGGCTGCCTGGCACGTTGGCTTGGGTCGCACTGCGGTTTACACCGGCCAAATCGACGGAAAGTGGACGGGGCCGATTGCAGCTTGGGAACAGTACCCAAAGCTCTTGAATTCGCTATCGCGATGGTTCAGTGCACAGGACAGTTATAGCGGGGAAGGCTATTTACTGACGCAGCGAATTGACAATGGAGAACACATTGTCACGCTTCATCTCGATTCTGATGCCGCGAAGCACAACATCACTACAGCGCCGAGGATTCAGACGCTATCGAGTCGCATCGGTGAAGTATCCACCAAGACGATGGAAGAAATGACTTGGATCTCGCCCCAACAATTAGAGTATCGCCAAAGCTTGGACGGGGAAGAAACTCATTTGTCGACCGTAATCCTACCCATCT
>CAJQQR010000066.1 GCA_905480545.1 uncultured Pirellulaceae bacterium | reverse complement strand
GTTGGAATTGAAATTGGCGGAGGGGTCTTTGCTGCTGTTTTTGACGAACATCGTTGCGATTATTTTGGGCGCAACGGTGACGTTTTGGACGGTTGGAATCCGTAGCGTCAAAATGGATAAACCGACACCGACATGGCCACTCTGGCTGTTGTTTTTGTTGGTTTTAATTTCGATTGCGCTCACAGCAACCATGAGCCTGCCGATGTTTTCAGAAGTCAAAAGCAGCTGAAGAAAACCCGCCTTAACCTCGCTCTTCCCACTGGAGCGACTTTTCGGTCGCCGCAATCTTTAATTCTCTTGACCATGTAAAATTGGTCATGGAATTAGAAGAAGGATTCGGTTGAGTAGAATGCGAATCAGGAATGTAAGGTTTCGAAGCATTCGAAAATGCAATCGGTCCTACGCCAAAATCTTTTTGACAACCTGGGCTTCTTCGACGCCTGTCAAACGCATATCGAGCCCTTGGAACTTGAACGCAAACTTGTTGTGATCGACGCCAAGTAAATGCAACATCGTAGCGTGCATATCATGCACAGAAACCACATCTTCGACCGCGTTGTAGCCCAGTTCGTCCGTGGCTCCAAATGTGATACCGGGTTTCACGCCACCGCCACACATGAAATGCGAAAAGCCTTTGATGTGATGATCACGACCATTTCCTTGTGCCATTGGTGTTCGCCCAAACTCTCCACCGAAAATGATAAGCGTATCTTTGAGCATGTCACGGTTTTTTAGGTCTTTGATCAACGCTGCGGCACCTTGATCCACTTCGGCTGCTGTCTTCGGAATGCTGTTTTTGATTCCACCATGATGATCCCAACCACGATGATAGAGCTGAATAAATCGCACACCTCGTTCTGCTAATCGTCGGGCCAACAAGCAGTTTGCGGAAAACGAACCATCGGCTCCTTTGGTGCCATACATATCCAAAATATTCTGCGGCTCTTTGGAAATGTCCATCAGTTCAGGCACGCTGGCTTGCATTTTAAACGCCAGTTCATATTGAGCCATTCGCGTCTTGATTTCCGGATCCTGAATTTGGTCATACTGCAATCGATTTAACTCGTTGATTGCGTCAACGATATCGCCCTGTTTCTTCCTTGAAACCCCTTTGGGATTAGTGACATACAAAACAGGATCGCCTGTCGAACGAAATTCAACACCTTGGTATCGGCTGGGCAAAAAACCGCTATGCCATTGTCTTGCTGCGATGGGTTGCGCTTGGCCATGTCGACCAAGTGAAGTCAAAACAACGAAACCGGGAAGATCATCAGCGTCGTTTCCCAGACCATACGTCAACCAAGAACCCATTGCAGGACGGCCGGATATCAGACTTCCTGTGTTCATGAAAGTGTGTGCTGGATCATGGTTGATGGCTTCGGTGCGCATCGATCGGATGATGCATAGTTCATCAGCTACTTCGCCAAGCTTGGGGAAAATTTGGCAAATTTCGTTTCCAGATTCTCCGTATTTCTTAAATGGATGTTGCGGTGCAAAGCATTTTAATTTTTGTCCTTGCAGCTGCGCAATTGGTTGACCCTGCGTATAAGATGCTGGCATCGGTTTATCGTGCAGTTCGGCAAGTTTGGGCTTATGGTCAAACGTCTCGAGATGAGACATCCCTCCGGCCTGGCAAAGAAAGATTACACGTTTGGCCTTGGGAGCGTGATGAAGTGGATTGATGAAGCCACTTGATCGGTCGTCAATTGCTATCGGGTTTTTTGAATCATTCCCGGAAAGTAATTTTGGGTCGAGCAGATTGGCCAATGCCGTCATCCCAATTCCAGTCACACTTTTTGACAAAAACGAACGACGCGTGTTTTGCGTTCCTATTAGATTCTGTATGAACATTTTTATCTGCGGGGTGTATTTTTGATTAGGGAATGTTTGGAGGGATGCATCCGCTGTCGAATGCTGGGTTTCGATTTAAGATCGACCTGTATTCATTAGTTTAGCTATAAAACCTGCAAATTTGAATTCATGTCGTTGGTAATTCTCTTTTTGCCAGGCATTCAGCGAAAATGATGTCGTTTCACCGACGATATTTTTGTCACTTAAAACAGTGAGCCTTTTTTGTCGCCCAAGTGTCCTGATCCAAAAGCTCATCAAGTTGGAGTGCAGAATTCCAATAGGATCTCGTTGGCCAATTGAAATTCAAACCCGTATAATTAACGATCTAGGTTGGCGGTCAATGCATTTGAATCAATCGTGGAACGCCACATCGTAGGAGGTATCGTGATCGCACCATCTTTACAACGACCGACGCTGGTTTTGAACCGAAACTGGCAACCTGTTAACGTCGCAACCGTTGCTCGCGCTTTGACGATGGTTTGGAATGAAAACGCCCGAATTGTAGAACCGGAAAGTTATCAGTTGTTTGATTGGAGCGACTGGGCAAAGCTGGATCCGGAGGGTGATCAATTTATTCAAGCCGTTTCGCAGAAAATTCGAATTCCAGAGGTCATTACCTTATCGGATTTTGACCAGGTTCCAAGCTCGACCGTTACATTCAGTCGACGAAATATCTTCAAGCGAGATCGGTTTACTTGTCAGTATTGCAACAAGCAACCGACACATGATCAATTGACGATTGACCATGTGAAACCTCGTTCGCACGGCGGAGGTTCATCTTGGGAAAATTGCGTCCTGGCGTGCATGGACTGCAATCATTACAAGGCGGATCGGACTCCCATTCAAGCCGGATTGAAATTGCATAAAATTCCAGGACGTCCAACATGGAATCCAATTTACTCGCAACATACGATTCGAATGGACAGCTGGTCAAAGTTTATTAGCGAAGCATACTGGACCACTGAACTAGAAAATTAGTGACATGATTTATAGTACAAGTCTGGAAAGCCGGTTTTCGTCCCAGCAGAGTACAAAAAAATCCCCGCCTGAATTTCAGGTGGGGATTTTCTCTTTGAATGGTTGATGGTCGAGGAAACGTTGCCTGCTCGATTTGCTGTTTGCCTTATTGCGTAGTCGGCGATTCAGTGAATGGCTGTTGGGATTGCCTATTGGGGTGTTTCTTCGTCTGCCTTTGAATCACTTGAAACAGGTTCCGAATTCTGGTTTGAAGGGCTACTTGTTTTCAGCTGCGAAACATCCGAAAGAGTCGCTGGTGTTTTTGCCTGTGACGAATTTGGACTCGTCTGTTCCGCCGTTTGTTTTACGGGTTTCTGTGGGTTCTTCAAATCGTAAAAATGGGATATGCCAAAACCGGTCAGTGAAAGGAAAATGAGCGAAAGCAAAGTTGGGATGCAAACCACTTCAGTGATAAACATTGCGGAGATTGCACCTAGAAAAAAGCAGATTCCGGTGCCAATCAAAACTAAAGTCGATTGCTGTTCGAATTTTCTTTTTTGTGAACTGACCTCCAGTGCTGATTTCGCAGATTGATTCGCAAGTTCACGCATCGCTCGGAGATTCGATTGTCTTTCGGGTGCGGAGGCCTTGGGCACGAATTCGGATGGCTTCAACATCTCTTGCCGTTCACGAATTTCTTCCTCGAAAGTTTGTTCTAAAAGGGAAGGAGCGTCGGGCGATTCTGATGATGTGGTCTCGTCCTGTTTCACCTCTGAATTGCCAAGCAGGCGTTGCATGTATTCGTGGATGTAACTTTCCTCCGAATTCATTTCATCGCTTTTGCTTGACGTGTTTTCGGACTGCATGGCTAGACTTTCGTCTTCAACGGGTTCCGAATCGTTATGGTCCTCTTGTACAGGCGATGTTTCGTCGATTAGTGTGTCAGCCGATGGCGGTGTCGTTTCGGATTCTTGCAACTGGTTTAGTTGCTCGAAAAGGTGTGCCGTTGAAAGACCTGTTGCAGCGTCAGCGTTGGATTCTGATTCTGATTCGACGGTTTGGTTGAAGTCAGTGGATTCATTACTTGTTGCAGAAGCTTCGTTTTGCTGCTCATTTAAAAAAGCTGCGTACGGATTCGAATCCTCTGCCGTTTTGTTTTCGTTTGACTGCTCTGATTCGTCGGCGGAAAGCTCGAACTCCGAGTTGGTTTCAGTTGACGCATCCTCATTGTCGGAGAGTACCTCTTCGGAATAATTCAGTTCGGTTGCGTTTGCAAAACTTGACTCTTCATCGTTGTCTTCAGGGCTTTTTTGAAAATCAGCAAATGCACCCGTCAGGTTCGATTCGGCCAGCTCAAAATTAAATTCGATTTCATCCGAAGTATCGTCATCTGCTTTTGACGATTCAGGCGTGGGCGTTTCGAAGGCTGTTGCGGAATCGAGTGACTCGACTTCCAAAGACGTTTCCTGTTGAACCTCTTCTACGACATGATCGTCGATTTTCTCAAATTCTTTCAGGAAATCTGAAGTACTAAACGATGGCTCAGGTTGGGATACAAGATCATTGTTTACGTCGTTTGATTCTTCATTTGATTGATCGTTGCTCAATTGATTCCCAACTAAATCGTCCAATCGCGATTGAAGCGAGGCAAGGTCAACCGGTTCCATATCTGATTCTTCGGAATCCAAAGAATCTGGTTTTTCGGCGTAGGAATCGCCGAATTGTATTGTGTTGTCAAGTTGGTCTTTTGGCTCATCGCGTTGCGGCAATTCCGTTACTGGAACTTCCGATTTTGCTACTTCTTCTGTTTCAGATCGCGGTTTATCAAATGCATCGGCTTCAAATTTTTCATCGAGTTGATCGGTGATTGATTCCACTAGATGCGGCATCTGCTGTCGCGGTTCAGCGGCATCCTCAGCATCGGTTTTCTGTTCGGCAATGCCATCGTTGCAAAAGTTGTTTTCGGGTGAAACATCCGTCAACGAGTTTTCTGCACAGACATTGTCGTTAGTTGTCAGATCTGTTGGATCGTTTCCTTGATCGTCCACTTTAGAAAATGCGTTAATTTCATCCGATGCTTCAAATTCGGAACGTGCACTGTCAAGCATCGACAGCACTTCGAATGGATCGACCGATGTTTTCTGATCGATGTCGTCAGTGTCTTGCTTTGCCGACTCGACGTCACCTGAGTTTTCTTCGTGTGCCGCCGATTCAGTCGATTCAGATTCTGCTATAAAAGCGTCAGTATTGAATGCGTCACTGTTGAATGCGTCAGTATTGAATGCGTCAGTATTGAATGCGGTGCCAGACTCATCAGGTTTCGATTCTGTTTCGTCAGTTTTCTCGGTATTGAATGCATCGGTATTGAACGAATCGATATTCAGATTCTCAGATTCATCAACTGAGATGGCCCGAGAATCATCACACGGACTCTCAACAGGCGGATGGTTAGGATCAACATTGACTTCATCGTTCTGGCTAAAATCAAAGTGGTCCTCTGCCGTCAGTACGTTTGAAGAAGATGAGTTTAAAAAGGGATTATTTGCTTCGATCGACGGGGCGCTGTGCTGCGGAGCGTCGTCAGACTCGGAAGTTTCTTGTTCCACTTGATCGATTACAGGCCCAAGGTCGTCTTCAGACCGGCTAATGGATGGGATGTTGGTAGCTTCGTTTTCCATCTGAGACCGTATGGAATCCAGCTCAGCAGCCAATACGCTATTTTTTTCAGCGAATTGAATAATCGTGGCGTCCTTGGAGGACACTAATTTTTCGACGTGATCTGAGTTGTGGTTGATCGTGTCGGCAAGACGTTGCAGTTCACCCTTGGTTACTGATTCCTGACGCAATGATTCAAGCTCATTAAGTAGTGCCATGTTGGCCGCTTCGAGCCGATTGACTTCTTCCATGTTTTTCGAAAGTTGGTGTTCCGATGCTCGAGATTTATCGCGAAGTGATTTGATGACTCGCCGTGTTCGACTTCGATTGGTTTCGTTGATTTCATTCAGATGATCAAGCACGCCTTCCATTTTGGTTAAACGTTCGATCAATTCGAACATGGCTTCGCTTTGGTGAGGAGCGACCTGGCAACCCGCAGGATCATGATCGCGAACCATTTGATTGTTCGCTTCGGCTAGTTGGTTGTTGGTAACGTTGGCGCGATTGAGTAGGTCGACATTTCCAATCGAGATGGAATCACCCTCACCGATCCAGGCATCACCGAACGATTCTCCATTGATTCGTGTATCCGGGTGAAAGTTGCGAACGATTGTGCCGCGTTGACCCTGAATTACCATGCAGTGCATTGGTTGTATTTGATCGCTATTAAGTACAACGGTGCAATCTTTGTGCGAGCCCAATGTCGACTTCTTTTTCGACAAAACCAATTCCTGATCGGCCCGTTGTTTTGATTGCAGGGCGAGCACAAGTTTTGTTGTGCTGCTGTTTTGATGTTGAGTATTGGACATCAAAAATACTTTCGTTGATTTTTACTGAATGGAATTTAACTCACTGATGTAGCTTGACGTTAAGGGTTAGTCAAATTTGGGCGATCGATTTGGTTGGCGGGAGATATTTGTTGTGGCGGACTTTAACAAAAGCATTGAGCGGACCGCGATTACAGCGAAACAAAGTTCGGTTTTAACGAATGAGCAGGTTTGGACTGAACAGAATTTTGACTAAATCACAGCGATGAGAAGATGCCGGCAAATGGGAACGTATATTTTCGTTAACGTTTTGTACGAGAGTCGAGCCAACAACCGTGCGCGGTCGATCCGCTGCAATCATTCGCGAGAAATAAAAGAATGACCAGAAAAGAATCAATCAAAGAATTAAAGGAAGTCCTATTCAAGAGAAGAGATGCATTGAAAAGTGCTTTGGCGGGCGATTTGAGCCAACTTCGTGAATTGCAGGCTTCGGGTGACATCGTTGACCTTGCTCTCGATACTTCGTCGGATGAGATCACTTCTCAATTGGCAGAAGTAGAAGCTCGCGAGCTGGCAAACATCAACATTGCTATGACGAAAATGCAATCAGGCGACTATGGCGATTGCGAAGGATGTTCGAAACCAATTCCTCTCGCACGAATGCAAGCATTGCCTTACGCGACTCTGTGCATAAAATGTCAACGCGAAGTCGAAGATGGCACGCTAGATTTGGGATACGAAGGTGCTGCGATCGGAAACTTCCAGCAATCTTAAGTTTCCAATCGCCCCGAAACTTTGAAATCATTTTATAATGTTGGTGGACTGACTCCTCTGCCGACGCCTCGAAAAGACATTATGAAGGGACAACTAGTGACCGCCGCCAAATTCACTAGCATTGCATTTGCCGCCATTTTTAGCTTGTTTGACCAGTCGGGCGTTGCTCAAGATAACCTTGGTAGACAGGTAAATCGGACAACGGTTTTAAAGCCCATTTCATCCACTATTGCAACGAAGTCACGCGAGGAATTGTGGGCGAGTCTTCGCAAAGAGTCGTCCGCCTTAAAGCGGCAGGCTAATGTGCTCAAAACGTTGATCAAGTTAGTGCGGCCGTCGATCGCACATATCGAAGCTCAAAAAACAACAATGTCATCTACCGGTAGTAAGAAGGTTGAAGAAACCGGCGCTGGAGTTGTTTTTGAACGAGGTGGCGAATTTTATGTCCTGACCAACCGCCACGTCATCAAGGACGCAGAAAATTTTCGTATCAAAATCATGTTTGACGACGGACGATTCTTCAATCCGGAGCGGGTTGTCTCTGACAAGGACTCTGATATCGCGGTAATGAAATTATCGGGTTCCAATTTTGTGGTGGGCGAGTTTGGCGACAGTGATCTTGTCGAAACCGGAGAGTATGTTTTTGCATTTGGAAGCCCGTTCGGACTGAAACATTCCGTTTCTTATGGCATCGTCAGCGCCAAAGGGCGACGCAATCTCGAGCTTGGTGACGAAGGCGTTAAATACCAGAATTTTTTCCAAACGGATGCGGCGATCAATCCTGGTAATAGCGGCGGACCACTTGTTAATCTTGATGGAAAAGTCATTGGTGTGAACACAGCGATCGCAAGCAACTCTGGCGGCAACGACGGCGTCGGATTTTCGATTCCAATCAATATGGCATTGGACATTGCGGATCAATTGATTAAAAACGGCCGAGTCCAACGTGCGTTTCTCGGCGTTCAACTTGAATCAAAATTTAACATCGACAATGCAAAACGGCTTGGGCTAACTCGCTTGCGTGGAGCCAAAGTGACTTTAGTCAATGTTGGGACACCAGCGTACAAAGCCGGATTAAAAGCGGGCGATGTGATTTTGACATTTGACGGGAACGAAGTCGAAGACGATTCTGACCTTGTGAATCAAGTCAGTTGGACCAAAGCGGGAAGAAGCATTTCAATGAACGTTTGGCGGAATCGGCAAACCATCCGTCTTTCGACAACGCTGGTTGATAAGTAGTCCTTCGGAATATGTTGAACGATTCTTAGTTCGATTTTCGCTCTTTTGCGAAGGCCAAATCGTTTGCGTTTCGCATCCTTGACCCGTTCACCTAATGGCTTGAATGCCCTTATGGGCGAGACAGGTAAACCAATTGAGACATTGATACTGCAAGATGCGGTATCGCTGGACGCAACTTGCAAAATTCAATGGATGGCGGAAGATCTCATCGGTTCCGTTATTCGCACTCATGTCGAAAACACCAAACGTGTTATTTCGTTTTCGATTTCTTCACGAGGAACGTTTTTAATTCGGCAAGTTTGTCAGTGTTGATCAAATCGACTTTTGAATCGAACGCAACTGACCAGGCTCCCTCACGATCTGGCAACGCCCAAAATCGCAACAGCTTTCCCTGAGAATGAATTTTTTCGACGATTGATTTCAGTTTGGCCGATTCCGTATCGTTCATGTCACGAAAGCCACGGTACTTAAAATGTGTATTCCACGATTCGCTGATGACTGGAGCGATATCAGCACCGATAGCTGATGAATCGCCTAATCGTCCATCGAGAAACACGTAACGCTTTTTTGCAGTGGCGATCTCCTTCACGGGGCGGTTTCCAGAAATGACAATCGTTACCGCACCTTTTGTGACGCGTCCGTTTTCGAATCTAGATAGAATTGACTGATACGGCACCAACTGTTCATCAAGCTTCTTCAGCGTGGCGGAGGCCTTCGTTTTGAAATCGATGAACAGGTAGAACTGTTTGGTGTCAGGGAAAACTTGACCGCCATTTTCGTCAATACGTTGTTTCAATGGATTCAAGTACATGTCCGTCAGTGTTTTATTCTTCGTGATTTCGATGTATGTGTGAGCAATGTGCAGTTCGTCTTTGTGTAGAAAAACATCAGCTTCAACGCTGCAAAAACCGTTTTCAAGTGCGTCTTTCAGCGGACGCTTTTGCAAATAATCGTTATGTGAATGAGCCCGCGTTAACGCGACTGGCATATTCGCGACATTGGAGTCTTGGCCCTGAAGCGCATCCACGTTGAATGGCGAAAGTAATATCGTGGCAGTGGAAAATTGACAGAAAACTAAATATGTAGTCGTCTGGATGATGTTATGACGATTCAAGCTAAAACCATACCCTTTCTGACGGATTTAACGACTTTCAAATTCAGGCTCAGGCAGTTGCGGCGAGTTGCTTTGACTTTCTCCAGTCCACCAAATGGATTTCCACTTTTTTGAGCCCTCTAAATTCGTTGATCACGGGATTGAAGACGATATCGATTGGGCCATCCACGGCGGACATCTCTTTCACCCACTCGCCTTTTCCAAAAGCTACCGCGCGGATCGTTTTGCCACTTTGTTTCAGCGTGACGGTTAAATGTCGATCACCTCCACCCATCGTTTGAGCGTCGCCAACCATCTCCACATTGATCGCACAGAATTTCGGTCGAGGGTTGGCTTGTCCAAAGGGGGCCATGCGATTCAATTGTTCCATCATTGGCAACGTCAATTGGGATAAGATGACCTCCGCATCGATCTGAATCGTTGGCAGCTTTTGATCAACAGTCATTTCACTAGAGCAGTACTCGACAAAATCCGCGCGGAACATGTCAAGTTTTGAATGCTCGATTTTCAAGCCCGCTGCAGCGGCATGGCCACCGTGCGAAAGCAGATGCTCGGTGCAGGCGATGAAGGCTTCGTTCAATCGAAGACCGCCTGCTGTACGTCCAGAACCCATTCCCGGTTTGATCCCTAGCTTGTCCCATGAAATGATGATCGTTGGCTTGTGGTATTTTTCGGCGATTCGCCCGGCGATAATGCCGATCACACCAGCATGCCAACCGGTTCCATCTAGGACAAACGCGGCATCGTTTTCTGCATCGAAGTCGTCTTTGATTTGTTTGTTGGCGGCCAGGTAAACGCTGCGTTCTAAACTAACTCGCGAAGCGTTCAGGCTGTCAATGTATTCCGAAAGTGCTTCGGCTCGTTCGAACGATTGTGTTGTTAGAAGCTCGACGCCCAATTGCGCTTGTCCTAATCGACCAGCTGCATTCAAGCGTGGTCCAAGACTGAATCCAATGTCGTCCGATGCAAGAGTTGGCTTCTCCGCTAGTTTGCTGACCTTTAACAAGGATTGAATGCCAACCTGCTTTGACGCTTTTAAGCTGGTTAAGCCATGCCTTACGATGACGCGATTTTCATCGGTTAAAGGAACAACGTCGGCAACCGTTCCAATCGAGGCCAGTCCCAGTGCTTCAACCAGGAACTCGCGCAAGTGTGGTAGGACTTTTTTGCCACCACTTTCCCTGCGAAAAATCGCCCAGATTAATTTAAACGCGACACCGGCTCCGCAAAGGCCATGAAACGGATAAAGGCTATCGGTGATAGATGGGTGTACGACGGCTGCTGCGTTGGGCAGTCGATCTCGCATTTCGTGATGGTCAGTAATGACTACCGACATGCCTAATTTGTTTGCGAGGTCGACTTCTTCGATATTGGCAACACCGCAGTCGACCGTAACGATTAATTCGCAATCGCGCTTTGCCAAATCCTGAATCGCATTGGTGCTTAATCCGTAGCCATCTTCAAGGCGATTGGGAATGAAGTATGAGACCTCGGCTTGCAGCAACTTCAATCCTTTGACCAAGATCGCGGTCCCGCTCATACCATCGCAATCGTAATCGCCAAAGATGAAGATCTTCTTTTTTGCTTTGGCAAAATCGAAAATAACTTGGGCTGCAGCATCGATGTTTGGCAGCAGCTCGGGATCGTGCAAGTCACCCATCGAAGAAGTTAAAAACTTATGGATTGCCTCAGGTTTGACGATTCCTCGCGATGCAAGCAGTTGCGCGATGATTGGCGAGACACGCGCGGTTGATTCCAGCTGTTCGATCAATTCCGCATCATGCGGATTGATTTGCCACTGCCGCTCCATCTGGACTCCTGTATGACTTCTTTAAAACTATGATTCGCGTTCCCCAAAGCCTAAACCAATGTTATGGAAAGTGGAATCCGATCAACGAAGGGGTGGGGGAACGCTCCAAGCAAACGATCTAGACGTGCGATAGGTTAAGACGCCTGTAAAAATGCCCACAAAAAAACGAATGCCCATCAAGTGAGCATTCGTTTCAAGGGTTGATTCAGTTGTTCTTACTCGCAGTTGAGTTGGTTTACCGGCATGGTCCAATGCCGATTAAATCGCTTGTGATTTAATCCACATCGATGTGCGGCTATTTTTTCTTCTCAACATGTAAGGTGTGCTTTCGCAAACGCGGGCTGTACTTCTTCAAGTTCAGTTTCTCGCCGCCCGGTTTTCTACGAATGCTGTAGTTGTAATCACCTGTTTCTTGACAAACCAAGAACACGGTTTCCGCTCTTTTTTTGCTTCGTCCGCCTTTAGCCATAATATTCTCCCAACGATTTTTTATTCCAACGTTATTAAATTCTTATGCGGCTCGAGCTTGAGTACTTTTGAGCACGCCGTTTGCTTCAAATGAACGGATGACGTTCGATTCGGCAAACTTCTGACCACCTAATTTCTAATTTGATTCCGAATTTACAATTTCGGCCCATTCTACGCGAAAATCAACATTCTTTTAACCGGTTTATCCGTCGGAAGTTTTGGATTTCGCCAATTTACGACAACGCAAAGTTAGATTTAATACTCAGAAACCGCTATAGTGAAGAGGATCTTATCTTTGGCACCTATCCGAAGTTTTGAAGATTTCCAAGAATTTGGCCAAAATACCCCTCTTTTGGAAGTTGAATAGGAGAATTCATGAGCGTAGTAGACGCAAACGAAAATGAAAATGATTCTCAGGCGCCAGTCGCCGGCCGGCAATTTATCTTGTTTAACGCAGTCCCCAGTTGGTTGGTAAGTGCGATTTTGCACTTTTTGCTAGTTGTCCTGCTTGCGTTTTGGGACTTGCCGGGTACCGATAAGACCTTGGTTCAGATTTTGACTGAGACTTCGGAACAGGAGGAGGTTGAAGACGTTGAGGATATTGAGCTCACTCCGACGAATTTGCCGACCTTTGACGCCAGCGAATCGCTCGAAAGTCCAATCACAATGGATACGGAATTTTCCGAACAGATTGAGGAGATGGAATCATTCTCGGAAGAGCCGGTTGATTTTAGCGCGCCAACGGACGCACTTGGAATCTCCGACCTTTTAGCCAATGCGGATACAGGTGTGACAGCAGGTGGTGGTCCTGCATTTGGTCGAGGCGAGAAAGGTCGTGAGCAAGCATTAAAGTCGGGTGAATCAACAGAGGATAGCGAACAAGCAGTTGTTGATGCGCTGAATTGGATAGTGAACCATCAGCTGCCTGATGGTGGGTGGAGTTTCGATCACACCATCGGACCGGGAGCATTTCGACGATCGACCGGTGCGGGTTCGGCTCGTAACGCACGTTTCGGCGCGACTGCGATGGCAATTCTTCCGCTTCTGGGTGCAGGCCAAACACATTTAGAGGGTGAAGAAAAATACAAAAACGCGATTCGTCGCGGCCTGAGTTACCTCATCGAGAACCAAAAGAAAATTGCGTTGCCGGGTGGAGGTGTCGGTGGCAGTTTCCACGAACCGGACGGCAACATGTATTCGCACGGACTAGCGACGATCGCGTTGTGCGAGGCGTATGCCATGTCGCTAGATCGTGACTTGCAGTATCCGGCACAGGCCGCGATTAACTTCATCGTCTATGCTCAGGATGACGTGACAGGTGGTTGGCTATATCAACCTCGTAGTGGAGGCGATACATCAGTGGTCGGCTGGCAGTTTATGGCACTAAAGAGTGGACAGATGGGATTTCTCAACGTCCCGAAGCGAACTATTGGTAAGGCAACACAATTTCTCGATGGCGTCCAGACCGAAAGCGGTTCCCGCTACGGGTATAGGGGGCCAGGTGGCGGTTCTTCAACGACTTCCATCGGATTATTGTGCAGAATGTATCTGGGTTGGGATAAAGAAAATCCAGCTCTGGAAAACGGTGTCGAATACTTGGGTGGAGTGGGCCCGTCCAAGAACAACATGTATTACAACTACTACGCGACACAAGTCATGCGTCATTATGGCGGCGAACCATGGAAAAAATGGAATGGTGCGATGCGTGACTATGTCGTTGGTAAACAGGATAAGGCAGGAAACTCCAAAGGAAGCTGGTATTTCGATCATGCGTGGTCTAAACGGGGTGGTCGTTTGTATGACACATCCATGTCCTGCATGATCTTAGAGGTCTATTATCGGCATCTTCCGATCTACGGTTCGAAAGCAGCAGAAGAAGAATTTGCACTCGATTAACGATTTGGACCCCCCAAAAAGGTCTGGCTCCCGAAAAGCGACTGGTTCGTTCAAAGGCTATGCACGATTCTTGGTCGTCAAAAATTGGACAAAGAAGTCAGTTTGACTGTGGGTTTAACCCGTCCAGTTGATGCGTGTATGTCGTCTTGTTAAGACGCTTTGATCCGCAGCCTGTTTTAAAACCGCGTTGGTTCACACTCGGTCCAAAGACGAATTTGCCTATCGCCGTGCTTTTAGATTTTTGCTTGCTAATACGACGAAACAGATTTGGTGTTGTATGAATTCTGCTTCGGATCCTTGCAAGACTCTTGTTGGCCGCAGTTGATGACTCTTTCAATTTCGTGGGGAGGCATGCCAGCCTCCAGCATCATGTGTTTTAGATTCGATTGCCGATGAATCTTATAAAGCGTGATCGTAGTCCCGCAAATGATCGCAACAATTCCGATCAACATCCCGCCACCGATTGCAACCAATGGAATAACTTCTTGAGGCATCTCCATCACTTTTTCTCAAAATATGTGCATAATTTAGAGATTCGGGATCCACAAAGAATATTGGAAACAATCTATGCCAACCTAAGAAAATCATCTGAATCGTTGGTCGATTCCATTTGAATGTCTAAATTTGGCTGACCAAGAGCTGATCGATGATCTTTAAGAATCGATATAACGATGCATCGTGAGTGATCGAACGGGATGCAAATGTGATCTCTCAGAATGTTAGACGGTTACCTCGACCAAATGATCAAGTCGAACCACACAGGAACATTTATGAATTGTAAGGCAGTCTTAGCAGTAACGGCCATCATGATGGCCAGTATTTCATTGGGGAATGCCCAAGATGGGTTTCTTTTCAGGTTTGACAAACCTAACTCAGCCAGGCCATGGCAAACTGTCAATGATGGAGTGATGGGCGGCAGATCAGACGGGCGATTCAAGATCAACGATGAAAAAAAAATGGAGTTCTTCGGCACGCTGTCGTTAGAGAACAATGGCGGCTTTGCGTCAGTGAGGGCCAGAGGGGGAAACCTCGGATTAAAGGCAGGTGATGTGATCGTCGCCCGAGTGCGAGGCGATGGTCGCGAGTACAACTTTAATGTTTACGCGCAACGAAATCTCGGGGGATACTCGTATCGGCAAGCTTTTAAAACCAAGAAGAATGAATGGATCGAAGTCGAATTTCCAATTGAGAAGTTTGCTGCAACTTGGCGGGGCAGACGGTTCCCGAATGCAAAACTAGATCCCAGCAAGGTGACTGGTTTGGGTTTTCAATTAGGAGACAAAAAAGCCGGACCCTTCAAGCTGGAAGTCGAATGGATCAAAGCCGGAAAATTGCTCGGTGATATGTTCAAAGTCCGGTGTGAAGGGACTTACAAGCATCATCTTCAAGGCGTCTGTGCTAAAGAGGAGGCGATTTTTTGGTCGTTCACTACAACTCTCGTTAAGACGGATATGAAAGGAACATTGCTGAAGAAAGTGCCCGTTGCCAATCACCATGGCGATCTCTGCTCTCACGACGGCAAGCTCTACGTTGCGGTCAACCTTGGCAAGTTTAATGACCCCGTCGGCAATGCTGATTCGTGGGTTTACGTTTACGATGCAGAAAGCCTCAAGGAGCTTTCTCGGCACGAGACGCCGCAAGTCTTCCACGGAGCAGGCGGCATCGGCGTTCGGAACGGAAGTTTTTTTGTAGTGGGAGGATTGCCGAATGACGTCGAGGTGAATTATGTCTACGAATACGACGCCAGCTTTCAGTTCATCAAGAAGCACGTTGTGAAGAGCGGTCACACGCATTTGGGCATCCAAACTGCGACTTTCGCTCACGATCGCTGGTGGTTTGGATGCTACGGCCAGCCCCAGATTCTTTTGGTCACTGACGGCAACTTCCAAATGAAAGGCCGCCACGAAGTCGATTGTTCGCTTGGGATCGAGGGATTGTCTGGAGGGCGATTGTTGGTGGGTAGCGGACGATGCGAGAAGGACAAGGGTTGCATTGGAATCGCCCAAACCGCATTTCCAAAGAAACTGACTGGGGCCAATTCTGCTGAAGGAAAAGAGTAGGCAAGGCGATGAAGTCAGAAAAAGACAAGATGTTGTCGGGAGAGCTTTACGATGCTTTCGATCCTGAATTAGTCGAAGCGCGGGAGAGAGCAAGAGATTTATGTCATGACTTGAACAGGACTCGTGAACGTGAGCAGGCGACTCGACGCCGAATCCTGACGGAATTGTTGGGGCGAGGTGGTGATTCAGTTTGGATGCAGCCGCCGTTTTATTGCGATTATGGAAGCAATATTCATCTCGGCGAGCGGGTGTACTTCAATTACAACTGTGTTGTTTTAGATGTTTGCGAGGTGAAGATTGGTGACTTCACGTTCTTTGGTCCATCCGCGCAGATCTACACCGGCGCTCACCCGCTGGACGCAGAGCTTCGTCGCAATCAGGAATTTGGCAAGCCAGTCTCCATCGGATCCGATGTTTGGGTTGGAGGTGGGGCAATCATTCTTCCCGGCGTTAATATCGGCTCAAAGACGGTGATCGGCGCCGGGAGCGTCGTCACGCGGGACATCCCTGAAGGTGTCGTTGCTGCCGGAAATCCATGCCGAATTATTCGATCGAACATTGAAGCGGATCATATCTGATTTCCAACAGTCTCGCATTTCGGTGAAAGCAACCAACGGCGATTTTGGACATGGTGTTCGTTAGTACGTCAACACCGCAGAGATATGGTCTTAAGAAACAAGCACCGATGGCAGGCTCACCGTTTCATTGGATTAGGCATTTGGCTTTTTATGGGTTACGCTCAAATATGAACACATCCGGTAATTGCACCTATGGAGACATCAATGACCATTTCACGCCGACGATTTTGTAGCGCAATAGGAGCTAGTAGCGCACTGGGAACCAGTAGCGTTTTGGGAGCCAGTTTCGCCGCAGCAAATGCGAACTTGTTTGCTGCCAAGCCGAAAACCGGGCCGCTTCGAGTAATCGCCTACAACATTTATGGGCTCACCGGTTGGCCTCGCGAACGGAAATTGGCAAAGCAAGCCGTTGCCAAAGGTCAGATGGCAATGCGACTGGCGATGGAGTTGGCGATTCATGATCCCGACATCATCAACTTTTCAGAGTCTCCGAAAGAAACGCTGACCAAAGAGGTTGCGGAGATTTTAGGGATGAATCACGTTCGATTTCCCAGCGGCGGAAATTGGCCAGGCACAATGTTGAGCAAATTCGATATCATCGATTCTCAGAATGCTCCGATCAAAGGCGAGAAACATAAAGAGTTGTTTACCCGTCACTGGGGAAGGGCTGCAGTCAAGTTACCGAACGACGAAAAGTTAATTGTGCATTCAGCGCATCTTTATCCGACTGCCGATCCCAAGGTGCGATTAAGAGAGATTCGAGCAATGATCGAATCGATGAAATCGGATCTGGATGCTGGTCGTTCCATGCTTCTGATCGGAGATCTGAACCACGGCCCTGACTCGAACGAATACAAACTTTGGATTGACGCAGGTTGGATCGATACGTTTGCCACGTCTGGGAAAGGTAACGGTCCGACGATCAAATCGGACATCCCAAAATACCGCATTGATTACGTCATGGCGACTGGTCCGATTGCGAGTCGAGTCGTCGAATCGAGGGCCTTGTTTGAAGGAGCATTTAGGTTGAACATTAACGACAAAGAGTCATTCGCGTTAAGCGATCACCTTCCACAGCTTGCGGTATTTGATGCAGAGAAATCATAGGAGTAGCAATGTCTGATCAGTCTGTTCGAGAGCATGTTCTTTATCTTTTAAAAGGGGGTGGCGCCCATATCGGATTTGAGCAAGCGATAGCCGACCTGCCCGAAGAATTGCGTGCGGCGAAAGTCACCGGGGTCACTCACACGCTGTGGCGTCTTTTAGAGCACATGCGAATTTGCCAATGGGATATCCTGGAATTTTCACGAAATTCAGATCATGTGTCACCGGAATTTCCCGATGGTTACTGGCCCGCTGGTGATGCGCCGCCGGAATCGAAGTCGTGGAGTGATAGTGTCGATGCATTTCGAGATGACTTGCAGGCCATGATTGACCTCGTCACCAATCAAGCAGTTGACCTATTGGCACCCATTCCGCACGGCGATGGTCAGACAATTCTGCGTGAAGCATTGCTTTTGGCAGACCACAACGCGTACCATCTCGGCCAAATCGTTTTTCTACGCCGTTGTTTGGACGCATGGGACGAATGATGCAGGCGTGGACGCCGGGTTGAGGACCTATTGGCCGGTGTCCTTCAAGCAGTAGGACGGACGATGCCGCCTCGTCGCTGGTTTTTGGTGTTCATTGCAGACAGCCGGGTTTCCGTTGCCGATCGTGACAAAAATTCCCCGCTCCGCTTAGCGAGAACGGAAGATCTTGCTGGTTAAGACCTCAACGACCAGAGATTCCAAACCACAGTTTTCAGTTTTGACGCGGCCCAGAATTTCTTTGACTTCGAAGCGATCTGCTTGTTCCATATGACGACCCGTTGCGTAGGTCAAAAGTTTTTCAATGAGATTGCGAGTAAACAAATCGGCCCGACTCTTTGCCAACACGCTCTTGAAGCTCGCAAAATCTTTGAATGATTCGCCAGACGGAAGTTTGCCCGATCCATCAATTTTGGCAACTGAGGATTTTCCTTTCTGCCTCGGATACTTGTCCCGCCAGCGACCGATCGGATCGAAAGTCTCTAACGGGAAGCCAAGCGGGTCAATGTTTCGATGGCACACAAAACATGCTTTATCTTCGCGGTGCTTTGCCAGCTTTTCACGGATCGTTTTTGCTCCCCGGACATTGGCTTCGATTGAGGGTACGACGTCTGGTGGTGGAGGCGGTGTAATACCGAAAATGCTTTCCGATACCCATACACCCCGTGTCACAGGTGATGTGTCAACGCCATTTGCGCTGACCGTCAGCACGGCTGCCATTCCCAAGACGCCACCACGCCGCTTATTCTTTGCCAAGCTGACGCGTTTAAATCCATCGGCGAGGCGTAGAGTGTTCTGTTCGGGCAATCCGTAGAGTTTGGCAAGGTGCTTGTTCACGAACGTGTAGTCAGCATCTAGAAAATCAGTCACCGATCCATTCTGATGCAGCAGATTCTTGAAAAACTGACGAACTTCTTCCTTCATTGCGTCAGGCAAGTCTTGTGCGTAATATTCCCAAGCCGCTTTGCGTGGGGGTGGAAGATCGCCAAGAGCTCGCAGGTTCAGCCAGCTATCGAGAAAGCCGTTTACGAATTCGCTGGAGCGAGGATCCTTCAAGAGACGACGAACCTGCTTTCGCAGCGTTTCCGGCTTGGTCAAATGGCCGGACTTGGCTAACGAAAAAAGCTCATCATCGGGCGGTGCAGCCCACATCGCATACGACAGCCGAGAGGCAAGATCAAACGAAAGAAGCAGGCTTTCATCCTCCGGCGTGATTTCACTCAAGTAAATAAATGATGGCGAACAAAGCATCAACTTTATTGTGTCGAGCGCGGCTTGACGCGGAGTGGCTTTCTCAAACAATCGCTTCTCAAAGAATGACTTGATTCGTTTTTTGTCTAATTCATGAAGCGGACGACGGTAAGCTCTTTTCGCGAACGCAAACAGTTGATCTTTTGCACGCTCCTCTTGAAAACCCTCACTGCCAAAAACCGCCAGCTCTTCTTTTCCACCGCCCCGTTCTTCAATAGGCCCACGAACTTTTATTTCTCCAATTCGGATGTGGGGCAGGGCTCCTTCTCGCAGAAGAGACGCTCGGCTGACACCGATCTTAGGATTTTTGAACTCGTCCTTATAGCGACTATTCGTGGCGATTACCGACGCGCGAGATTCGTAGGGTCCGTTGGGAAATATGAACCGCGGCGTTTGACCTGCTTCCAGCCAAACACGAAATTTCAGCCATTGAGCTTTTTCATCCGGAACCTTTGCAGTTCCTAAAATGGGTTCGATTGCTTGCGGGTAATGGATATGTCCCTTGGTCGCGTCACCGGGCACAACTGCAAGCTGAAACGGTTCCGAAAAATCGATGCGAAAGATCTTTGGGTCGTAGTGCGTGTCGCGATGCATTGCCTGGGCAAGGACTTCGATGTCGTACAGCCCCGAAACAGGAACGCCTTTCAGGAAGTCCTCGATATGGCCATAGCCGCCCTGACGGGTGTCGGTGTTGGGTTGCTCATAGAGGCACAGGTACTCAAAATTGAATACGGCTCGGTGCGAGCCGGCCAGTTCTTCATATTGCTTGAAGTTATCGGTAAAGTGCCAAGATTTTGGCTTCACTACGGGCTTGCCAAGACGCATTTCCACCAGGCGTGATGCAGCTTGAAAATATTGATCGACCAGAAAACCGGAAGTGACGAGTGACTTCCCAATGTTGTCCATATGCTTGCTTGTTTTTTCTTTTGGGAAATCGGCCGTCAGGCCTAGCGTGTCGACGCGACGATTGAAAAGAGTGGCAAGCGTGTTTTCGTATTCGCGGTTCGACAAGCGACGCATTACGGTGCGCGAACTGGAACTGTCAAATTGACTTCGGGATTTGCTGATGCTGGTTCGGAGCGTTTCGAGGACTTTTAGCCGCTGCTCATCACTGGGTTGCTCCGAGTCCTCTGGAGGCATTTGCTTGAGTGTAATCTGATCGATGATTTCATCTGCCGTGATCAGCTGTTGCTCAGATTGAATAGGTAGTTTGAATGCCTCAAAATTGCGATCGCCTTCGGCCGTACCAGCGTCATGGCACGTCATGCAGTATTTGCCAAGAAACTTTGTGGCGAAATCCTCCTCCAGCTGCGGATTGGCTCCAGTCACAATGGAGCAAGATTGCATAGCATAGCTCAATGCGATAAGCCAGACGGCGTTAAAAAATCTTCGACGACCGAACGTTAAAAAGTTAGTTTCGATCATGGTTATGCATAGGTGCCGGTGCTGGTCCCGAACGCTTCCGTCTCAACGCCCATTCGGTGAGCAATGTCGAGAAAAAGATTGCACAATGGAATTTTACCGGAGCCTTTCGAGTCAACTTTTTTGAACTTCCCGCCGCCATACCCACCCCCGGCCATCACGATCGGTAGGTCCGTGTTGGTATGTGAGTTGGCATTTCCCATGCCGCTTCCGAAAAGCACTGCTGTTGAATCAAGCAAGCTCTGATCGCCGTCCTGAATTCCAGCCAGACGAGTGAGGAACTTTCCAAAGTGCTGCAGTTGATACGACTCCAACGTCACAAGATTTGCGATAGCCTTTTCGTCGTTCCCATGGTGAGACAGGCTATGGTACGATTTTTCGATTCCGAGGTTTTGGGGCAAAAAACTGCCGCCGATTTCAAGTGTAGCGATTCGAGTGGAATCAGTCTGCAGAGCGAGCGCGATCAACTCGTACAGCATAGGAAGATCCTCGACCGTATTTTTATCAGTCGGTCTATCGAGCGGCGATTTGGGCTTGGGTTGATCTGCCCAACGATGGCGGAGTTCGAGTCGCTTCTCCACATCGCGAATCGAGCTAAAGTATTCGTCTAACTTTAATTTGTCCTCTCGATTGACTCGCTTCGCCAGCGAGCCCGCCTCTTCGGTAATCGAATCGAGAATCGACGATTGCAGCGAATTTTCTTTTACCTTTTGCGTCCGACGTTTTTTTGATTCCGTTGCGAAAAGCCTGTCGAATAATTCTTCCGGCCCGGTAATGGGTGGAACGCGAACACCTGACTTCGTCCAGGAAAGTTGACAGCCCCCGTGGATGCCCCCTTCGGATCCGACGGTCAGCGACGGAAAACGTGTTTGACGGCCGACAACATCGGCAATGTATTGGTCAATCGTTACGTTGCCGTTGGCACGATTCTTCGACTCGTGATGGAGCAGGCCTGACAAGAATGAATGGACCGCAAAATGGCCGCCTCGCAATCCATGGTCCAAACCGCGATAAACAGTGATCTGATCGCGATTTGCGGAGAGTGTCTTTAAAAGAAGCGTTTCTTGAAAATTTTCCCCTTCTGTTTTTGGAAAAAAATGTTTTTGCTGGAAACCAAGTAGATTACCAACGGCAACGAAACGACGTGCCTTAACACCAACACCTTGAGGTTGAAGGGATGGCGGACTTCCATGCGCTGCACTCGCCAACATCGACGGCAGTACGGGAATTGCGAGCGATCCAGCCACAGACCGAATGACGAACTGGCGGCGGTCAAAATATGTTTGCATGTTGTTTCTTTTCATACTAATGACGATAGCATAGACAAACCCTTAATCCAATACTTTTTGCAGCGTCCCGCTTAGTATACATGCGTCTCAGAATGCGTTTTCGCCTGCAAATGGGACAATCGTTTGCGCAAAAGAAGCTTGTTACGTAATCTTCTCTATCGGCCTGGCAGTTGGTGTCGCACCGGTCAAAAACTCATTTTCGAATTCGTTGAGCCGGATTGGAACTGCTTTTTGCTCACTCGCTCGCATGATTCCAGCATGGCTCTGAGTGGCTCTTTCGTAGCGAGACGGTGATCGTTGCCGACTGCAATTAGCGTCTTAAGTGGAAGATTGCTGTTGGCCACGAGTTCCGAAGAGTCGGAATAGGGAATCACGTCATCTTGCAGAGAATGAAGGATCACCGCATTCGACTTCAGTTTCGTCGCTCGTCCCCAGTTCTTCCACGCCGGACAAAGCAGAACAAGCGGTGTATCTCGGCTATCGATGTTCACCGCGATTGCACCGCCACGGGAACTTCCAACAATCACATCCGGTTTGTGTTGATCAAATTCAGTTTGAGCAGCGGCCACCGCAAGATCAAAGTCATCATCATCCAGAGCGGGATTGATGACGTCGTGTCCCGCGTCTTTGAGGTAAGTCGGTTTCACGCCGCCAACGACACTTTTCCAACCGTGTAGAAATAAGACTTTCATGCCAATGCCTTTTGTCGAATCAATTTGACTGCCTGATGAGTTTATTCGAAAAAAATACGGTTTGAAAAACGAAGGGATCGGGTTGCTGAAATTTGATTCTATCCAATGTGGAAAAGAATCAATCACATTCAATTCAATTGCCAGATTGCAAAATTCAGCACGCTGGCGAAAGTAACCCAGCCCAAATAAGGAAGCATCAACCAGCCGGCGACCTTTTGGCGGTTAAAAAATGCGATTGTTGTTGCGACGATCGCAAACCATAAAACTAGAATTTCGACGAAGGCCCATCCGGGTTGATGGAAATGGAAAAAGACCCAAGACCAGGCAACATTCAGAACAAGTTGTATGGCGAATAAAATAAGCGGAGTCTTGGCAGCCTTGAATCCACCGGGCTTCCATACGAGCCATGCTGCGGTGGCCATCAGCACAAAAAGTGTCGTCCAGACCGGGCCGAATACAAAAGCGGGAGGATTCCATTTCGGCTTCTCGATCGTCGCGTACCACTGGTCGATTTCTGGCGTAGTCGCAATTGCACCGATTCCACCTGCACCAAGGCAAATGGCAATGCAGACAATAAATGCAATCGTTTGAGATGTTTTGTTCAATGGGAAAGACCAAAAAGAAGACAGGGCTTATTGTTTTAGAACGAATCAAAGAAGAAAACGACCGCCATGATAACGGTTGAGTAAAAAAAGAGTCAGCGACGCCCCTGCGACCTTTTGTTTCTCAAAATTATTTGACTCTGGTTGATAGGGAAATGGATTACCACTTTGTTTGGTTATCTTAATCGATCTGTTACGTCAGTAATTAACTCAAGAGCCTCGGAAATACCAAACTCGTGATTTCCGAAATCGTAAATCTTAAATGCTTCGAATGCTTTTGCCTGACCGCACTGGCCACCACACGATTCAACGGGGATGGCGTCTCTTCACCATGCGTTACTTTAGAGAGGTCAACCCGAGAAGCTAGCCTTGGTTGCCGCCATGCATCATGTGGGTCAAGCAAAATGCAATGATCAAAACAAAAGAAATTGCCTCTAGACGCCGCTGGCTCTTGGCAAGGCCTGCATCAGCGGTTGTCCTTTTTTACACCCTGCAAAAAAAGCTACCATCTTTTTGGTGTGAAATGGAATTGTTACTCATCTACGGAGCTTTGATAGTTGGCGTTAGCCCTGATTGAGACCGGCTCGGATCGAGAAGGCCAGCGTCGTTTACTGGATAATCCCTGTCACTTCGTTAATCTTCAACAATTGATTAGCCTTGATGTTGCTGAATTGCTGAGTCGTTTTGCTCGCTGGCCAATAGACTTCAAGCCGTTCGATCTCTCTTGATTTTCCAATCCCGATTTCACTTCGCAATGGATTTCCACCAAAACTTCCACCACCGTTTATCGTGCGATGGACGGTTCGCTTGACTCCGTTCTCAGAAAATTCCAGCTTGATTTTTGATCCAATTGCCGACCGGTTAGACTTTTCGCCCACCAATTTCAGCTTGATCCAATTCGTTCCGAAACCTGGATTTTGAAACAAAGCATTGCCGAAGACGTCCGCCTTATAGGCTCCACCCAACTGGACGTAAACATCTTGATCTCCGTCATGGTCAAAATCGGCAAAGGCAGTGCCATGCCCTTTCTGTAGGTGCCCCATGCCAGAAGCGATGGTAACGTCATCAAAACGCTGACCATTTTTGTTTCGAAAAACAAGATTAGGCGTCAGTTAAGCGAGAGTCCGCGAAATCCAACCCATTCTTGGGTGAGGAATTCCTTCGCAACCGTTTCCAACGCGAACTTGCCGAATTGCCTTCTTATGCAAGCGATTTTCAGAAAATGATTCTGATGAACCGTATCGC
>CAJQQR010000065.1 GCA_905480545.1 uncultured Pirellulaceae bacterium | reverse complement strand
CTTCTTGCAAAGTCGAAAGTCTCTCTCCAACATCACCTTGCAGGCCTGACCAAAGCAACGCTCCACCGCTTATGGGCAGGAAAAAAATGAGCAACACGTAGACAGAGCGCGTTCTCTTTGGCGAAACAAAAAAAGGACCGTTGCGATCATACCAACGACCGCGGCAATCGTTCCACCACGAGAAAGAGTAATCGCGATCCCGGCAGTTATGAGCCCGCAGATCAATAGAATTGTTATTCGCCAAGCCGTCAAGTTCGCAAAAATAACTCGAATTTCCTTGAGAGCTTTTTCCAAAGCCGTAGTTTTCAGGCTTGTCTTTTGAACATCATCTTTAACTTCAATTCTCGCAAACGAATACATGATCACTGCAACGGTTGCACCGAGGCACATTAACAAATAGCCGGCGGCATTGTTTCGATTCACAAAGGATGCAAATGGTGCCCCAAATTCGAGCGGAATTCCATAAATGGACTTGGGATCAGCAACTTTTTGAAATGCACCAAACACCGCCAAGGCACATCCATTTAACATCATCGCAGTGACGAGCTTGATAGAGTCATTTCGACGACAAAAGAAACGAGCCGATGCCAGAAAGGCTATGCCCAAAAGGAGAAAATAGCTTAGCTCTTGTTCGGTAGCAGGCGTATTATGCGAAATCGAACTGTTGGCACGGATTTCCGCGGCAAGTTCTTCATGATTGGGCTCCAAACGTTGGGCTACGGTTTCGCGAATCGAAATTTGTTTTTTTGCGATACTCCCGGAAACCATACTCGGTAACTTAACCATCTGCACGAAGCCCAGCAACATAAACAGGAATACCGGAACGCACAGCAAGTTAATGCGACTTGCGTCCCTGCGTGACAGGTTCTGAATCAGCCAGATGGCGAGCGTTGCCATCAGCACGATCGAAACCGCAAACAAGGCTAAAGCACTCGTCGATCCGTAAAACCAGGGTGTTACGACAACGCATGTCCCCAATAAAACTTTTGCAACGCTGTCTAAATAGTTCGCATCTCGTTTACGCTTTTGCCCCGAGCCGGATTTCCGCCTCTTTTTAGGTGCTGACGATTTGGCCTGTTTGATACGCAGCTTCGTTTTTTTAGCGGGCTGATCCGATGTTTCAGACATTTGTCAAATAGCGTATTTGATCGCGGAAAAAAGGTAACGCGTAGAGATGAGACTAGTAAAAGATAGGTTCAGTTTTGAGAAGGGAATAAACGAAACTGCAAAATGGCCGATATCAAATCATGCACTTCTGCTCTCAAAGCACCCTCCGCTTTTCTTGAATGAGATGAATCGTCGAAAGCTTATATTCGTAACCAACTGTCCCAACGGTGGTCACCGCTCAGACATTGCTCAGACATTGCTCCTACCAGACGAATTTCCGTGAATAGGGTAGCTCAAATGTAAGATCAGAGCAGGCAAAAAAAATGGGCGTACTGCGATGTACGCCCATTCATGTATTTTGTAACAGTATTGAGACGAGCACTTTCGCGTTCATCGATACCGATTGTGCCGATTAGGTGGCAAGTCGCGTTCGTTTGGAACGTCTTTCCGCACGCAACCGAGCCCGCCGCTTAATTTCGCTGGGCTTTTCATAAAACTCACGTCGGCGCATTTCTTTTTTTATGCCACTACGCTCGACCAATTTACGGAACCGTCGAACCGCTTCTTGAATGGACTCTTTTTCGCGAACCTGAAGTTTTACCATTTTCCTCTCAAAATCATTGCGTTTTCAATTAATCCAGCATTTTATGCATACGCCGCGGCTTTGTCGACCCGAGAATTAAATTTTCTGACCAGCAGCCGCGACACAACCCGCACTATTTACCCAGCCTGCCTGACAAGGAACTTTATTGCGACCCGATTATTAGGATCGGCGAATTCCGATCATCTAAGAGTCAAATCATCGGAGCAGTACTATCAACATCGACGAAATCAATTCCCGACAAGATCAAGTTCTCACAGAGCTAGATGAATTAGACCAAAAAATCCTCGGAATCATTGAGCTTTGGACGCGAAATGACGAGGCCGAAAACGAACTGGAAAACGCTGCTTAGTCCGCGTCGAAGACGGAAACTTCGCGACAATCGCCTAGCATTTTCTGGTTGTTGGTCAGTAATGCCCTCTTCAGATCGTTGCATCCCTGAAAATCTCGCGGGAGCGGATGGCTAAATTTAGCATTGCGGGCGTACGCGTTACTGATTCGTGGCAAAATCATTGGTCATTAAACAACCCAGCTGAACTTTGAAATCGGATAGCCTGTTTTCAAATGTGCCGTTTTTTGAGAATGGAATCTCGAAAGTCGGACAGCCAACTTATCCTTGGTTTTTGCTCCTGCGTCCCGATTATCGCGCTAATGCGGAAAACCAAAGGCTCCTCTCCTTGTCGATGACACAAAAGTGGTAATCGCGATCGGTCATCTCGTCGCCTACTTGACTGAAAAACCAGTTCTGTGACGATTAAATGTTTGCAAAAAACACCACGAAAACGAGGATATCGATGAGCAAGCACGTGAAAGTAGCCGTCACCGGCGCTGCAGGTCAAATTGGATATAGTCTTTTGTTCCGCTTAGCGTCAGGCGAAGTTTTCGGGCCTGACACCAAAGTTTCATTGTGTTTAATCGAGCTTCCCCAAGCGATAACCGCTGCTGAGGGAACGGCAATGGAAATTCACGATTGCGGTTTTGATACGCTCGAAAATATTGACATTTTCGATACGCCGGCAAAGGGATTCGAGGGCGTCAATTGGGCACTACTTGTTGGTTCGAAGCCCCGCGGTCCGGGAATGGAAAGAGCCGATTTAATCAAGGAAAACGGCCCGATCTTTACTTCACAAGGCCGAGCGTTGGCGAAGGCGGCCGAGGATGTTCGTTGTGTTGTTGTGGGGAACCCTTGCAATACCAATGCTTTGATCGCACAGAACAATTGCTCTGATGTTCCTGCCGACCGCTTTTCGGCGATGACGATGTTGGATGAAAATCGTGGTCGTGCACAGCTCGCTCAAAAAGCCGGTGTTGGCGTTGGCAGCGTGAGTAACCTCGCAATTTGGGGAAATCACTCTGCAACGATGTACCCCGATTTTGAAAATGCGACCATCGATGGGAAATCAGTGACTGACGTGATCAGTGATAAACCTTGGTTGGAAGGCGACTTTATCACCACCGTTCAAAAGCGCGGAGCGGCGATCATCGCTGCACGCGGAAAGTCTTCGGCTGCATCAGCAGCGTCAGCATGCATTGACCACATCAAAAACTTCAGCAAGAAAACCCCCGAAGGCCAATTCTTCAGTGCTGCGGTTCCATCGGACGGTGATAGCTACGGTATTCCATCTGGCTTGATGTTCTCATTCCCAATTCGATCAAATGGAAACGGTGGCTACGACATTGTTCAGGGACTCGAGCTTTCAGATTTTGCGAAATCGAAAATTGAAGTCACCAAGGATGAACTCTTGTCCGAGCGTGAAGTGGTTAAAGATCTGCTAGGGGGCTAACGAATCGACACAGATAATAGTCTGAAATGGTACTGAGCAATGGTCTGAAATTGTAGGAAGCGGCGTTATCGTCGCTTTTTTTATGCAATCAGGGAAATTCAAATTCGTATTCGCAAAAAATTCGATTTGCCCTTTAAAAAGCGGACCAATCCTCACATTAACGCCGCCCTATTCGCGCACATAACAGCTCTTTTTCAGCCAGAAACGCTAGCACAAGTTTTTGCGGCTTGCCGTTGACTTTCAATTTCGACTGTTTTAAAAAATGATCCGTCCCGCACTTAGGTAGAAGTTCGTTTCCATGAAACGTCGCGAAAAATACGAGGCCCCTATTTCAATCATGTTGCCCAAAATTGACATTCACCAGTCGATTGTCAACGAAGAAAAGGAAAGCAACTCAAATAACGCTTCCATTTTTGTTCCGATGCACTACGCAAAGGGCTACTCGTATCCACTCATCGTTTGGTTGTCGGGAACGAACACAAAAGCGAGAGAGATTTCGCGCGTCATGCCCGGAATCAGCTTGCGAAACTACTTTGGCGTTTCCCCTCAATTATTGGTCAATTCGGAATCCGATCTCGAGAACAATATTTTCTCTGGTATTGCTAAAGTCAAAAAGCGATACAACATATGTGATCAGCGAGTCTTCATCGCCGGATGCGGTGTGGGAGGCTGTCAAGCCATTTCGCTGGGAATGAAGCATCCGAATGCTTTCGCAGGTGTGATATCGCTATGCGGAAGTGTGCCACGTGCCAATTCGATCCTGGGTTCGCTTCGAACCAGCCGAAAACTTCCCGTCTTTATGGCACAAAGCCGCGGTGATGCATTTTTTTCCGAAGAAGACCTCTGCAACGATCTGAAACTTCTGCACGTTGGAGGCTTTTCAGTCACGGCACGGCAGTATCCCGGTGAAACGCCGATCAACGATCAAATGCTACATGACCTCGACGTATGGATCATGGAAATTATCAACGGCTTTGACATGACCAAAACCGACAACGTGGTTAGCGATCGGAATTAGCAAGTCGTCGAAAATTGACGACCCCACCTGGGGTGCCACGAACAAATAAACCGGAACCATCGTTCGTTCCACGTTACGAATAATCAAACCCCGCATCCAATTCGTAATAATTCATACGGAGGAATGGGGTGTAGAGATGTAGCGTTACCAAATCTTCGTTGGGCTGTTCGTTGGTGATCACATGAATGTCGCGATCACTTGTCACGCAAACACTGTCCTTTGGATACTGATGCGACTTCATCGGTTGAACAAAACCGCTTCTCGTCTCTTCGTAAATCGTTTCGGTTGCAATTCCATCAATCACCCGGACTCCACAAGCAGATCCCACGTGGTCATGGATTGGTGAGCCCTGTCCGCTTTTCCAACAGATGACCAACAACTGATACCAATCAGACTTTGCAAGTTCGTTTCGAGCGTAAGAAACATCGTTAAACTTGCATGCAATCACCATGTCTTCGCGCGTGACATTGGCACCACGCAACAAATTCGCAATCGTTTGCAAATCGGCAGGCCCTGAAAGACCATCCATATACGAAATTAACTTGACGAGGCCACGTAACATTTCACATTTCCACTTTCTTCGACAGCTGTCAAACTTCACTAATATCAGCAACAAAGTCGCGTATTCGTAAAATCTTTCCAAGTTTCATCGAGCGTGTTGACAGATTAAAAATAACGACGCAACATGAAAAAGAGAACAGGACAGGATTCCTTTTTTTGTCTGGTTCAAAACATTCATTTTTTTCGAAAGCAGGATGAATCGCTAATGTATTTTAACAATGCGGCAACAACATGGCCCAAACCGGAAATCGTATACGAAACGGTCGATGAATGCTTTCGAAACCTAAACAGCCCTGACCGGACCCATTCAGCGGAAGGAGCACAAAGCTCCTCAACGATGCAAACCTGTCGGAAAGAAGTCGCTGAGTTTTTTGGAATCGACGACGAAACGCGATTAGTTTTCCTGCCCAGCTGCACCTACGCATTAAACTTGGCAATACTCGGACAGGCATGGACCAAAGATGATGTTGTGATCATGAGTGGACTAGAGCATCACGCTGTTAGCCGTCCGATAAGAAAGCTTTCGCGAGAGCGTGGTGTCGAATTTAAGATATCGCCTTACACACCTGAGAAGCCATTTGACTTGGACTGGCTAGAAGAAGAGCTGAAAACGGGCAAAGTCAAAATGGTTGCCTGCACGATGGCGGCCAATGTCACAGGGGATATTCTTCCATCGATTGAAATTGGACAGCTCTGCAAGAAGTATGGCGTTCGTTACTTGGTGGACGCTGCGCAATCTGCCGGTGTTCTGCCGGTCGATGTTAAGGAACTCAATGCAGACTTTATGACCTTCGCTGGCCATAAAGGCTTGTTCGGTCCACCTGGCATCGGCGGTTTGTTTGTTCGGGATGGTATCGTTTTGGATACCCTGGCAGAAGGCGGAACAGGTAAAGACTCTGGCAAGCATGACATGTCCGGTTCATTCCCGAGCAACTTCGAGGTTGGAACTCACAATCTGATCGGCATTACCGGTTTGTGTGCCGGAGTTCGCTGGGTAAAACAAGCGGGATTAGATGCGATTCGGGACCATGAACACTCACTGTTAATTCGATTTATCGAGGCGATTTCTTCAATTCCAGGAATCAAACTCTATGGAAGCGAAAACCTAGAGCGTCGAACATCGGTTTGCTCATTCACGTTGCAGGACATGAGTCCGCAGAAAATCGCAACATGGTTGTCTGAAACTTACGGTGTTTCAACGCGTGCGGGGTACCATTGCGCCCCTCAATCGCATGAAACGATTGGCACGATTCCTGGCGAAGGCACAATTCGATTCAGCTTCGGTTTCTCCAATACAGTTGAAGAAATCGATGCAGTCACTGGAATGTTGGCAGAGTTACCTCGACATGCGACGGTTTAGCCCGGCCATGAATTGTTCCCACCAGCCACCAATGGGACACGTTGATCATTAGGGACACGTTGATCATTAGGGACACGTTGATCATTAGGGACGTGTTGCTGTTTTGGGCCGGTTGTGGAGCCGCTGCTAACCGTTTGATGCAATTTTAGCCGTTGGGTGCCTCTCGATGGCGTTGGATCTTCGCCCCGTTGCTAGATCTTCGCCCCGTTGCTAGATCTTCGCCCCGTTGCTAGATCTTCGCCCCAACACCTTTAGTTAGCGTCATGAACGCCGATTCCAAATTCACTTCTTCCTCGCGGAACATCAGAATTTTGAAGTCGCGTTTCACCAACTCACTTGTAATCTCAGAGTAATCAGTGGCATCTTCTTCTAGCGTTACAACGATCACGTCGTCGCCGATGCTTACCGTGTCAACGTTGTCTAATTCCTCAATGACTTTGGCGGCCAAGTTCTGATCGCCTTTCACACGAACATTCAAGACGATCCGTTCGCGAACCTGCTTCATGACATCTGCGACTGCCGCGTTAACGTTCATCACACCGCGATCAATAATGCCCACCTTATTACAAATATCGGCAAGCTCGGGAAGAATGTGACTCGACACCACAATCGTTTTTCCCAATTCACCAAGACGTCTCAACAGGTTTCGCATTTCGATTCGCGCACGAGGATCGAGTCCGCTCAGTGGCTCATCAAGCAAGAGCACCTGAGGATCATGGAGTAGCACCCTTGCCAACCCGAGACGCTGCGTTTGCCCACGCGACAACGTATTTGCGAATGCGTCGCGTTTGAAATCGAGATCTACAATTTCCAGCATTTCGTTGCATTTATCGCGTCGAGCTTGGCCTTTAATCCGATACGCAGCGGCAAAAAACTCAAGGTATTCGATGACTTTCATATCATCGTAAACACCAAAAAAATCAGGCATGTAGCCGACTAAACGCCGAATTTCTTTCGCGTCGTTATAGATAGAATGCCCACAAACATAAGCCTCTCCTTGAGTAGGCTCCAACAACGTTGCAATGATTCGCATCGTTGTGGTTTTTCCAGCACCATTCGGACCAATGAATCCGAACAGGTCCCCCTCGTCAAGTTCCAAGTCAATTTCATTGATGGCGTACATATCGCCATATTTTTTCGTTAGTCCAACTGTTTTGATCAACGCATTCGTCCTAAAGAAATCAGTTGTTATTCGATTTAGAATTTTTGGCGACCGGAACCACAATCCGGTAATAAGTCCACGCTTCTTCGTAACGGTCAACCGTCGATTCCTGATCGAGCCGCATTGTGTGGAGCGGCGTTTTGCCGCGCCCAACGATCACAGCACTATCAGCACCAATCACGTCGCTCAAATCAACCTCCGATTGGTACCTTTGCAATAAATTAACGTAATCCTGACCGCCGGCTTTGTCGTAAAACATCATGATTTCCATGATGCGTTGCATGTTAGTGTTGGTCACATTCCATGGCGTTGCTTCAGTTCCCATATCCTTTAGCCGCCGCCGATTCAAATAGTCGGAAATCGTCTTCTCGACCACATCAGCCTCAACATCAAACGATTCGCCCGCTTTCAGGACACCTTTAAAAAGAAACGCAGATCGCCCATACACCACAAAAACGTTATCGAGGTCAACGTTCAACGGATTGACCACTCGGCCTCGTAACAATCCACGTCGAAACTCTAGTTCTTTACTTGGCTGCGTATCAAAAACGCCTGTCCAGCGGGCAAACACCCCCTTGGATGACGCAACATTTATCGGCATGTCAATCATCGCCGAGTCATTTACGCTAATATCGTAAACAGTGGATCCGTTGGACAAACTCGCGTTATTTTGCATGCCACCTAACGCATCGCCGGGAAACCCTTGCCACGAGCTGTAGACTTCGGATTGCGAAAGCCCAGTGTCCGTTCCAAACTCCCAACCTAATTCATATCGTTTGGAACTCGGGGAATAAACATGTGACCATATCGCTCCGCGAACATGTTGAGACTTCAGATCGATATCAACGACCTCAACCTGTCGGATAATAACACGATTTGGCTTGGCGTTTTGAAAAACCAACACCGTAACAACGCTGACTCCGACAACGATCAACAAAAAAGTTAACCAGGTCCATTCCATCCTGCCCACGAACTTCTTTAGGAAAAAGTAGTCAACCGGACCGATCAGTAATATAAAAAGGATTGCAATCGCCGCAACAATCGTAAAGTTCACCATCGATACGTCAGCAAATTTATCTAGGGCACCGCGGAGTTGCCCGCTAAGGTCTTCGTAACCAAAACGACTTCGGCGAAATTTCGCTTCCGAATTTCGTTGCGTCGAGAAATTCAACAACGCGATCAAATATGCGGTTAATCTTTTTCTCTCACTCCAACTCGCTATCGGCTCTTCCGCTAGATTGACCGTCATCAAAATAACTTGACCAAATCCGAATCGCTCACTTGAGACAATCGGCGCGCCAATATCTGCCAATAAAACTTCCGCAGAAGAAGAATCAAAAACCGTCATGAACGGCCGATTTCGTTGATCCGATAATGGCACCGTTGCTTTGGCAGTTCGCTCCAAACCAGATGTGGATTGCAATCTACGTGACGCCCCGGGTTTGGCGGTCACGAGCGATGCGAGTACCGGATTGTTTTGGAAAACGGCTTGCATATTCTTGCCACCAACCAGAACAATACGCCCGCCGTTACGAACCCAATTTTTCAATGCAGACTGGACTGATTCTGAAAGTGGAGATGCCTCCAGTTGAGAGGTTTCCAGGATCAAGCCATCAATCGACTCATAACCGATCCACTGACTGGGAAGCGTTGACCAATCTTCGATCGGAACTGCAACTGCGGCAGCATACGCAGAATCTGCACCAAGGCTCACCCCACTGGCCAACTCGATTCCATTGCCCACAGAGACGTAGAACTCCCGCAGACTCTCAATCGGAGTACACACGTCAGCAATCGAAAATTGTCGGGAAATAGTCTCTCGCTGTTTCTCGTTCGCTTTGGTGACAATTTCTATTTTTACATTGCCTTTCGATCGCCCCAATTTGGCAATTGACCTGAAAATCGATCCACCACTTGGCGTCCGCGCTCGATCCCATTCAGCCAGAATCCTCGCGTCGATACCGTCCGTGTCTGGCAGGGTTATGAAGACTTTTGCGTCAGCAGGAATTTGCTTGGTCAGCTCGATTTGAACAGGTACCCAAAATCCCAACCGGCATTGTCCACCAAATCCAAGCCGTACACTTTTGATGACTTCCGAGTCGTATTGCCTTTTGGGGTTGGATTGAGAAACGTCATCCTGCGCAACAAACTTGCCACTTGTCAAAACGAGAAGCAGAACAAAACAAACCGACGTGATTACTTTTCTTGACAACTAATTAGCGGGGTGAAAATTCATTCGTTGATTAACAGTTTATTAGAATAACCGACCACAGTCGTTTTGCCGATTCAGCCCAAATCATGGCTTTTCCGCATCAGGGCATTCACATGCTAATTTGTGGCAACCTGGGCAACCTGTCCCATATTTACGCATGATCGCCTCATTTAGATCGACACCCGCAACATTTGCGATGGTACACAACCAAGCAAGCACATCGGCAAACTCACCCAATCGCTCTTCATGGTCTCCACTGCGAAGAGCGGTTGCCAATTCCCCGACTTCTTCCATCAGCCACATGAACGTGCCGTCTATGCCTCGAGCTTCGTCTTTTTCAAAATACATATCTCGAATTAGCTTTTGAAAATCTGAAAAGCTGATCGATGTAGAAGAAGGATTCATTGCGTAACACCGAAACAATTGAGTCAATTAGGGTTTGATCCCGAAAGATTAACAGATTCAATCCACGTCTGCTATTGACAGCTGTTTATATGGGGCAGGAAAGGATTGCAGAGTATCCGGTTTGGCTTTGCGAGACGAACGGTTCAACGAAACTGCCGGAAAAACAGACTTCGAACGCCTTAGGAATGATGAGAGCCAAAATAATGG
>CAJQQR010000064.1 GCA_905480545.1 uncultured Pirellulaceae bacterium | reverse complement strand
ACGGGCCAACAGCGGAGTAAAAGGGTGAGCGAAACATCGACTGCCAAAACGCAAGATCGCAAATCGACGGATCAGGTCAGCCGTGTCGTAGATCAATATTTCAAACAGAGAAATGGAGAGTTGCTGATTGGAAACATTCCTATTTCGGCGTTGGCAAAACAGTTTGGGACGCCTTCATTTATTTATGACAAATCGATTATCCAACGCAAAATCGAAGAAGTCCACAATGTGCTTCCAAACCGCTTTAACCTTTACTATTCCATCAAAGCGAATCCAAATCAGTCGATCCTAAAGTGCTTTCTAGACAAGGGCTGTGGGCTCGAAATTGCCTCTCAGGGAGAGCTATCACAGGCACTCCAATCTGGCTGCATTTCAAAACAAATCATTTTTGCTGGACCAGGCAAAACATTTGAGGAATTAAAACTTGCAGTCCAATCTCAAATTGGTGAAATTCATGTCGAATCGATCGACGAGGCACACCAACTGAACTCAATCGGTGAGTCGCTTGGGCTGACGGTTCCAATCGCATTGCGAATCAACCCAACGGACTCATCGGGTGGCGCCATGCAAATGGGTGGTAAACCGTCACCGTTTGGAATTGATGAAGAATCCATTGACGATGTCTGCGATACGATCAAAACATTGCGGAATATTCGAATGCAAGGCGTCCATTTATTCATGGGCACACAAATTCTCGATGCAAAAACATTAGAAAAACAATATCGCCGATGCATTGCAATTGCACGTTTCATTGCAAAAACGCATCAATTCAAAATCGAGACAATTGATTTCGGTGGAGGTTGGGGAACGCCATATTTTCCACATGAAAACGAACTCGATTTGCGACACCTCAAAACAATCCTGGAAAAAATTGATACAGAGTTGTCTGCGGACGAGCTCCTCTCTGGTTGCAATGCCGTACTTGAGCCGGGGCGATTTTTAATTAATGAAGCAGGCGTATATTTGACTCAAGTGACTCGGGTGAAAAAGTCTCGAGGTAAAACATTCGTCATCCTTGACGGCGGGATGCATCATCATTTGGCAGCGTCAGGCAACCTGGGTCAAACGATAAAACGCAATTATCCAATCGCGATTTTGAATCGTCTATCGGAATTGAAGACTCATTCAGCAGAGGTTGTTGGCCCACTATGCACACCGCTCGATTGTCTTGGCCGGAATGTTCAATTACCGAAAGTTGAAGTGGGGGATCTTTTTGGCGTGTTTCTTTCTGGCGCCTATGCACGAACATCCAGTCCAACTGGTTTTCTAAGCCACCTTTTACCGCCAGAAATTTTGGTCGATGGAGAAAACGCCGCGTTGATTCGACGTAGGGGAAACTCTGAAGACTTTCTACAAGACCAAATTGCACCCACGCTCCCCAACCCAATTCCATAGGAAACAATCACGAGCCATATCACCGACATCAAGTTGTTATGTTCCACGTTGAAAAAATACAATCTCACATTTTCCCCCTGCTTTACGAAGCGTTCTTGCGCGATGACGATCCGCTATCGGATGAGCAGGATTGGCGAAACGTTTTTGACTATTCGTTTGAGAAGGATGAGGACCACACAGGATATGCACTATTCGATGATGATAAAGTGATTGGAATGATTGCCATGGTCTTTAGCAAAAGGATTGTGAACAGCCAAACGCACAAGTTTTGCAATCTTCACACATGGTGGGTTGACGAAAACCATCGTGGCCGCAGCCTGATGCTACTGAAACCGGTGCAGCGATTGAGTGGATACACCGTTACGCATTTTACACCATGCGATCGCATTCGAGCATTGACGAAAAGACTGGGATATACGCAGCTAGACAACCAACTGAAAGTCCTTTTGCCATATCCGTTTTTTGGCAAACTAAAAAAAACTGCTGGCACTGTTGAATTCGATGCGGAGGCAATAAAGTCGAAGCTCTGCGAACGCGATGCAAGAATTTACGCTGACCATCAGCCGTATCGACTGGGCCATTTAGTCATAAGTGACGGCACAAAACACTGCTACGTTCTCTATTCGCTGGTCGTTCGTCGAAGGATGAATTACTGCCACATCCAATATGTGAGCGATTACAAAATTTATGCCAATCAGGAACTTGCAGTCAGACAAGCGTTGATCGATCGCCATCAGGTCAAGTTTGTCGTTATCGATAAACGACTTGTTCAGGGTATTTCATTCAAACGAAGTTTTAATTTTTGGTCACCCGCCAAAGCCGTTTACAAATCAGAAAACCTGCTTCCAGATCAAGTTGACAACCTCTATTCCGATGTGTCATTTCTCAGACTAACAACTTTTCCCCATATCAGTTTCGAAATGAAACAGCGGCTTGCGAGACTTTGGCCATTCGCCAAACCACAGGAAAACGCACACCTTTAAATGTCGAGAATCGAAATGGGCGAAGTTAAGGTTCAAACGCGTTATATGTATTCTTTTGTTAGAACCGATTTTAGCGATCATTCCTCATTCTCGTCATTTACAGAGAAAACGTTTACGTGTCTTTTAACGAACAAAAATTATCCACACCCGAACTCGCGGCGAAAACCTATCCTTGCAGTTCAGTTCGAGGAGCATCCATATGAAACCCAATCCATTTGAAAACCTGAGTGGCAAACGTGTGTTTGTCACGGGACATACCGGCTTTAAAGGAAGCTGGCTGGTGAAGTGGCTGGCTAAATTAGGCACATCGGTTCGTGGATTCGCCCTCGCTCCTGAATCATCGCCAAATCACTTTCTGGTTGGGTCGGTCGAAGAAGACCTTGAAAAACACGTTGTTGGCGATGTTCGGGACCTAAAGCACCTCACATCCGAAATCGATGAATTTGACCCTCACCTCATCATCCACTTTGCCGCACAGTCGATCGTGAGTCGTGGTTATTCCGATCCGGTTGAGACCATTTCAACCAACGTGATGGGCACTACGCACGTTTTAGAATCCGTAAGGCTTCGGAAAAGAGAATGCGCGGTCCTGGTTATCACGAGCGACAAATGCTACGAGAACGTCGAGCAAGTATGGGGATACCGCGAGTCGGATGCGATGGGCGAAAAAGACCCATACGGTGGCAGCAAAGGCGCGGCCGAACTGATCATTCGAAGTTACCGAAGTTCATTCTTTCCCACCAGAGCGATTGAGTCACACAAGGTCTGGCTTGCATCAGCTCGCGCCGGCAACGTAATCGGGGGCGGGGATTGGACCGAAAACGCTTTGCTTGTTGATGTCTTTAAATCACTTTCCCAAAACAATCCGGTCAAACTCCGGAGGCCAAAAGCAAATCGACCGTGGCAACACGTGCTTCAATGCTTGAGTGGATACCTCACGATCGCGGATCAACTCCTTGGTCAAAAAACGACTCGAGTGTGCGACTCATTTAACATTGGACCGATGCCCGGCAATGAGTGGACAGTGGAAAACGTTGTCGAACATTACATCCAATTTTGGGGCAGTGGTAGCTGGATCGGTCCCGATTCTCCTTCGACAATGGGCGAATCTTCAATCCTGAGGCTGGCAATTGATAAGGCTATTTGGGAATTAAATTGGAGACCCATTTGGGATGTCTCCAAGAGTATCGAAGAAACGGTCCGATGGTATCAAGCGTTTCTCGAATCACCGACTACGATAAACGAAACGACGCACCAGCAAATCGAAGCATTCCAAAATGAAATGTTAGTTGACGAGTTTTCACCCTGCCTAACATCTGGAGTGGACTCTTGATCGATCGATTTACCCAATCTCGCATCTTGCAAAAAAAATCACACCAACTGATTCCTGGTGGCGCACATACGTACGCAAAAGGCGACGATCAATTTCCTGTTCTTGCGCCCGGTTTTATTCAGAGAGGTGCCGGGTGCCACGTTTGGGACGTCGACGGCAACGAATACATCGAATACGGAATGGGATGCCGGGCAGTCACGCTCGGACATGCGTTTACGCCCATCATAGAGGCCGTTCAATCCGAGTTGATTCACGGCACGAACTTTTCACGCCCCGCTCCCCTAGAAGTTCAATGCGCAGAAGAACTATTGTCGATGGTTCCCTATGCCGACATGTGCAAATTTTCAAAAAACGGGTCCGATGCAACAACCGCCGCAATCAAATTAGCGAGGGCGGCGACTGGACGTGATTTAATTGCCATATGTCAAGATCATCCATTCTTTTCCATCGACGATTGGTTCATTGGTACGACCGCGATCGGTGCGGGTATCCCGAAATCAACCATCGAGCAAACCAAATTTTTTCGTTACAACGACGCGGACTCGCTCAAAACATTGTTGGAAACCTACCCGGAAAAAATTGCGGCGGTTATTTTGGAACCGGCGAAATATAGTGATCCGGAGGCGGATTTTCTGCATCAGGTCAAAAGGCTTTGCGAATCAAACGGTGTCATTTTCATTCTTGATGAGATGATCACTGGATTCCGCTGGGCGAACGGCGGCGCTCAGGAGTATTACGACATCGAACCTGATCTTTCGACATTTGGAAAAGCGCTGGCGAACGGGTTTTCGTTATCCGCGTTGCTTGGAAAACAGGACCTCATGGAACGCGGTGGAATTTACCACGATAAACAACGCGTCTTCTTGCTATCCACAACCCACGGCGCCGAGACGCATTCGCTGGCGGCAGGTATCGCGACAATGAAGTTCTACCAAGAAAATCCCGTGGTTGAGACGCTCGCCCAACAGGGAGCAAAACTAAAATCCGGTTTAATTGAATTGATCGAATCCAAAGGCCTATCTGATTATGTACGCATCATTGGAAAGCCCTGCAATCTTGTTTTTGTGACCCTGGACGCCGATCAAAAGTCGTCACAAGATTTTCGAACTTTGCTCATGCAGGAGCTCATTAAACATGGCGTGATTGGCACGTCGCTGGTGGTCAGTTACTCGCATTCAGACGATGACATTGAAAAAACAATCAATGCATTTCGTGAAGCACTTTTGGTCTATGCAGCGGCGATTGAACGGGGCGTTGGTGAATTCCTTCACGGCCGACCGACACAAACCGTTTACCAAACTTACAGTACAGAGCAATATCAGTCCGCACCAACCTTTTAGCCGTCCTAAACACTCGTGATTCCACAACAACTCCAACAGCGAACTGATTCACGTTCAATCGGCAGCGATTTATTCGCGGTGGTTGAAGAGTTGTTTCCGATTCACCGTTCGCAGTGCGGAGAAGGTTCACGAAAGACCTTCGAAATCTTGAATCAAATCACGCCTGTCGAAGTCGTGGAAACGCCCAGCGGTACGGAAGCATTTGATTGGGCAATTCCAGATGAATGGTCGATCGCTGACGCATACATTTCGCATGGAGGAACACGCATCGTTGATTATCGGGAATCCAACTTGCATGTTTTGAATGGAAGCAAACCGATTAACATTCAGTGTTCGTTCAACGAACTCCAAAAACACCTGTTCGTTGGTAAAGAGGACGGGCAGATCCCATATCGCACGGCGTTTTTTCGTGACCAATGGGGATTCTGCATTTCCAAACGACAAGCCACGCAACTTCGTGAGTTAGGTGGTCCGTTAGACGTTGTCATTGACTCAAAAGAAATACCCGGACATCTCTCGCACGCGGAAATTTTAATTCTTGGAAAATGCGACAAGACATTTTTAATCTGGGCTCATACTTGCCATCCATCGCTCGCCAATGACAACCTCAGTGGAATCGCCATTGCGACGTTCCTTGCCAAATGGTTACGTGAAAACCCGTTTGGCGACCAGCAAAACCATTTCACCTACAGGATCGTCTTCGGACCGGCGACAATCGGGGCGATCAATTGGATTCATCAAAACCAACCATGTGACGAGATCTTTAGCGGATTGGTGCTGTCACTTCTGGGTGATGAAGAAAACTTTCATTACAAACAGACCCGCAGATCCAATAGCGTAATCGATCGCGTGATCGACTTTGTTTTTAAAGAAAACAAACAGGTCTGCGGCGAGGTTATCGATTTCGAACCGTTCGGTTACGACGAACGGCAATTCTGTTCGCCCGGATTGGACATACCGGTCGGTCGATTAACGCGTTCCTTACCCGCTGGCTTTCCCGAATATCACACGTCAGATGATAATTTAAATTTCGTCTCCGCGGCGAAACTTGAGGAGTCCTTTCAATTGTTGCAACGAATCCTCGGAATCGTTGAGCAAAACAGAACCTGGATCAATCAGAACCCCAACGCCGAATCATTCCTACAGCCGTACGACTTGTACCAAGCCTACGGCGAAAACAATGCGGCCATCGTTTCTCCCGAAGCGATTATGTGGATGCTGAATTTGTCTGATGGAAAAAATGATTTACTTTCGATCACAAACAAATCAAGACTTGAATTTGAAATCTTAGCTGCCGCAGCAAATCAATTGGCGAAACATTCGTTGATCAAGGAGAAGATATGACACCCATCTTTTTCGACTCAAATCATGACGACAACACTCGCTTGAAAAATCTTTACAGCGGTGCGATCTATGTTTTTTCGCCTACTCCATCGGGAATTGCACTGCAGGATTTTGCCGCCGAATTTTGCAAGGACTACTTCCAAACTCAATCTCCAACAACTGTGCAGCATGAACTTCCGGTGAGTGAGTTTATCGAGACACTCAAACGCCTCAAGCCGGAATTCATTCATCATCCGAGCTGCAAAAAATTAATCGCGGATATTTTAAGCGATTTAAATTGCGACCAGAAGACCACCTATTTCGACGTCCCAAGAATACGAACAGCCTGCGCGGGAGATTACTTATCCAGCGGATTGGCGTACGCATTTAAGCCACATCGCGACACATGGTATTCGACGCCGATGAGCCAAATTAATTGGTGGATGCCAATTTTCCCAATCGGTCCAGACAATGGAATGGCATTCCATTTTGATTATTGGGATCGCCCAATCAAAAACAGTTCCTACCAATTCAATTATCAAGAGTGGAACCAGACGGGACGCAAACAAGCCCACAATCAAGGTAACGTCGACAAGCGAGTCCAGAGTGAAGCGTTAGAAGAAATCAAGACGGAACCCGCAACAACATTGATTTGTGAACCGGGAGGTTTGATTGTTTTTTCGGCCGCTCATTTACATTCAACGATTCCTAATACATCAAACGAAACACGGATTAGCATCGATTTTCGAACCGTAAACGAAAGCGATGTGCTGGGTGGAGCGATGAACTTGGATTCAGAATCAACCGGAACGACCATGATGGATTACATGCGACTGTGTGACCTCGAACACTTCCCGGCAGGTGAAATTGAATCTCATGCAAACTCGATTCCCCAACCCCAATTCTCATCAGCAAAAATTCTAAATTCGGATCAATAATGTCAACGATTGAAAAACTTCCAAATTCAATTTCTGAACTGAAAACCTCGGCTGAAGTCAGCACCGAAAGTCGCGGATGCCGCTTCTGCAATCACCCCATCGAAAACCTGGTTGCCGATTTGGGGCTTTCGCCTTTATGTCAAAGCCAAATCGAGCATGACAAGCTCAATCATCCTGAGGTGTTCTATCCCTTGCGTGCATTTGTTTGCGACAAATGCTTGCTGGTTCAGGTCCACGAACATGTCGCTGGTGAAGAAATTTTCTCGCACTACGCATACTTTTCATCATTTTCGGATTCGTGGCTGCAGCATTGCAAAGATTACTCAGAAATGATCATTGAACGATTGCACTTGAACTGTGAATCTTTTGTTGTCGAGGTCGCCAGCAATGACGGTTATATGCTTCAGAATTTCGTTGAAAAAAACGTACCGTGCCTTGGAATTGAACCGGCCACCAACGTCGCAGAAGTAGCAAGAAAAAAGAACATTGACGTGATGAACCGTTTTTTCGGGGTTCAAACCGCTCAAGATGCGGTCAAAGAATATGGCAAAGCGGATCTTGTCATGGCCAACAACGTGTTGGCGCATGTACCTGATCTCAACGATTTTGTTGGCGGATTGCACACAATCCTTTCCGATACGGGAACATTGACGGTTGAGTTTCCTCACTTGAAAAACCTGATGGAGCTGAATCAGTTCGACACAATTTACCAGGAACATTATTGCTACTTTTCCGTTTTGACATTGGAAAAAGTTTTCAAACATCATGGCATGCAAATCTACGATGTGGAGAAGATTCCAACGCATGGTGGCTCACTGCGGATTTACGTCAAGCAACAGATCAATTCAGACCTGGAAGTCAGAGATTCCGTATCGAAGATCATCACTGAAGAAAAAGACGCTGGCCTGGGTGATGTGAACTATTATGGTCGCCTTCAAGACGCAGCAAATTCGGTCAAATACCAGCTATTGGAGTTTCTCATTCGCGCGAAACGCGATGGCAAAACCGTCTGCGGGTACGGCGCGCCCGGCAAAGGCAACACACTTCTCAACTTTTGCGGAATTCGCGAGGACCTGCTGCCGTTTACTGTAGATCGAAACACCTTCAAACAGGGCAGTTTTCTGGTTGGGTCAAGGATTCCTGTTTATGCTCCGGAAGCCATTGAGCAATTGCAACCGGATTATGTCTTGATTCTTCCGTGGAACTTGAAGGACGAAATTTGCGAGCAACTATCTTATGTCAAGAACTGGGGTGCAAAGCTTGTTGTTCCAATTCCTGAATTAACCGTGATGGAATCAAAATGAAAGTTGTACTGTTTTGCGGTGGATTTGGAATGAGAATGCGAGAGTATTCTGAATCCATTCCCAAACCGATGGTAAAAATCGGATATCGGCCAATCATTTGGCACGTCATGAAATACTACGCGCACTACGGCCATCGCGACTTCGTGCTGTGTCTGGGATGGCAAGGAAATGTCATTAAAAACTATTTCCTGAACTACGACGAATGTGTGTCGAATGATTTTACTTTGTCCAAGGGTGGAAAAGACATTACGCTTCACCACACCGATATCGAAGATTGGAACATCACCTTTGCTGAGACGGGGACAGCATCGTGTATCGGTGAGCGACTTCGCCGTGCACGCCCCTATCTTGAAGGCGATGAAACTTTTCTAGCCAATTACACCGACGGGCTCTCAGACTTACATTTGCCAGAGCTTATCGAACAGCACTATGAGAATGATTCAGTTGCTTCATTCGTGTCTGTCAAACCGACCCAATCCTTTCATACGGTTTCACTCGATGATGAGGGACGAGTCAAGCGGCTGCAACAAATCGCCGAATCGGGAATCTGGATGAACGGCGGATTTTTCGTATTCTCAAACGAAATTTTCAACTACCTCAGAAAAGATGAGGAACTTGTTGACTCGCCGTTCAAACGATTAATGGCCGAAGACAAGCTCAGCTCGTACCCCTACTCGGGATTCTGGAGTTGCATGGACACATATAAAGAGATGTCGACACTTCATAATCTCTATGAAACCGGAAATTGCCCATGGGCTGTTTGGTCAAAACAGAATGAGCACACCCATCAAAAGGTGAAGCCAAAGTGATCGCAGTCCCCGGAAATCATCAGATAACCAAAATCCTTGCGTTGGGAGCGCACCCCGACGATATTGAAATCGGCTGCGGTGGCGCGATACTGGATGCGATTTCACGCAATCCAAAACTGCAATTTCATTGGGAGGTTTTTTCTGGCAATCCAACTCGGAAGATCGAAGCAACTTCATCCGCTGAGGCAATTCTTGGATCAACACAGTCATCAATTCATATCAATGATTTCCAAGACAGTTACTTTCCTGATGAATGGTCGCAGATCAAAAAACGTTTTGGTGCCATTGCAACGACGTTCCAACCCGACCTGATTCTGACTCATCATCTGGAAGATCGCCATCAGGACCACCAGGTTCTTGCAGAGTTGACATGGAACACCTTTCGGAACCATTTAATTCTGGAATATGAAATCCCAAAATACGAAGGCGATCTCTTACCAAAGAATTGCTATATCGGTTTCAATAAATCAATCGCCAAGAAAAAAACCGACCTATTGATTACTCATTTTGGAAGTCAACGCGAAAAAAAGTGGTTTGACGTCGAGGTCTTCCAAGGACTGATGCGAGTCCGGGGAATCGAATCGACCGATTGCACAGATTATGCGGAGGCGTTTTATTGCCGAAAATTTTCGTTGAAGATTTAGGATCGGAAATGATCCCTGACCGGCGAATTATGATGAAAGATCAGAAAATGTGCACGACCAAGCCATTTTTCGAATTCATCGCCAAGGAGACTTAGTTGTCAAATCAAGTATTTACGCTCGACGATGCCATCCGTGGAATTCGCAAACGATATCGTTTTGTAGCGATTTGCCTCATCGGCATTCCCGCAATGATATTGCTGCTCACTTTGATTTCACCAAAGTACTACACCTCATCGACAAAGCTATTTGTTCGATTGGGTCGAGAAAACTCCTCCATGGATGCGACAGCAACAATGGGCGAAAATCCCGTCGTAGCGATGCCACTAACAAGAGAAGCCGAGATCAATTCGATTTCCGAGATGATCCAAAACCAAGCGCTGTTTGCAGATGTTGTCGATGAGCTAACACCTGAGTTGATCCTGAAAAAAACAGCTCCGTCGGAAGATGGCGAAACGGAGATCGAGTCCCCCCCCGGGATCGTTGATCGACTGATGGCTGGACTGATTGCGGCAGGGGTCGTTAATGATTTGCCTTTACGTGAACGCGCAATCATTAAACTGCAAAAAAAAGTTGAGGTCGAGCCGCTCGATAAATCCAATGTCGTGCTGGTGCAATACGAGAGCTACGACCCTATCGTGGCACAGATGGTTGTTGAGTGCCTTACCAAGCACTACTTAAAACGCCACGCAAAATTGCATCGCAACAAAGACGCCTATGAATTCCTCAACACCCAGACCAGTCGGTTGAAAACAGAGCTGAATGCAAATGAGTCTGAATTTGAATCACTGAAACGTGACGCCGAAGTCATTGACCTTGAAGGTGAAAAACAAGTACTTGTAAACCGAAAAGCAAAAATCATCTCGGACAAATTAGAGGTCGATGCAAAAATCATTGCATTGAAATCTGAACTTGTGGATCTCGAGGCACTCAGCTCGGAAATCAATCGTGATCTGGTTATTGAAGAAACCGTCGGTGCAGGCAACGAAGGAATTGACGGCATGCGGCAGGAGCTTTATCGTCTTGAAATCCAACGCGAAAACGTACTCTCAAAATATTCAGCCAGCCACTTCAAAGCCGTAGCCATCGAAGAACAAATTGAGAAAGCTCAGAAAATATTGGATTCTGCGGAAGGAAACAGAAAGGAATCCAGACGAGGCCCCAATGACGTTTTCCAGAAAAATGAAATAACCCTCAACCTGAAAAAGCCTGAGCTGTCTTCCTTGATGGCCAAATCTGCTGCGTACCAGAGCCAAATCGACGAGATCACACGTAAGCAAAAAGAATTTATTCAAATGGAAACGAAGTATCTTCGACTGCAGCGGACGATCAATCTCGAAGACGCCAACTTCCGAAAATATGTCAACAATCTTGAACAGGCGAAAATCGATTCCCTGCTTCAGAGCGAGAACATCTCAAATATATCCGTGGCGCAACCAGCTTCGTTCAGCCTGAAGCCCAGCAGCCCGAATAAGCTGGTGAACCTTGTTATGGGAATTGCCTTTGGTGCATTTATTGGATTCGGATTTTCAATTTATCGAGAGTATCGCGATATCATGAGTCGCGGGCCGGTGCGTCGAATTGGATCAAATTCCGTTCCATTAATCGGAATGATGCCTTCATTAAGACCCCTGACTCCGGCACCAGAATCGGTTGCGATTCATCTTGGCGAACCAAGTGCGAATGTCGATGAGTGACCCGCTTTTTGTTTCAGTCCGTAATCAGAGGGGATTCCTTCAATAATGAGCAGTAACGGATCAGATCCGAGCAACCACGATTTCGATGACGATCCTAACAAGCGGGGTGCAAACGTGGTTACCCACGAGCTGGAAAGTCCGATCCAAAAATTCTGGAACGATCGCAAACTGCGTTCTCGCATCAACGAAAGTTGCTTGTCGTTTTCCGAAAGTATTATCCGTCCGGCAGCCGACCGAGGCGCAAACATCGTCGGCTTTGTCGGGGAAAAAGAAAATGTCGGCAATTCTACCGTCGCGTTGTTCGCGGCAGTCTTTAACGCGTTGACGCGGAACCTTCCAACCGTCCTTGTCGATTGTAATTTTCGAAAACCGGTCATGAAAAATTGGTTCAAAATCGATGCTCCCAGTGGAATTTCCAACGTGATGGAAGATCCTAGCGAAATTGAAATCGCAACCCGAACAACGTCCTACCATAACTTAAGCGTGATCCACCAAGGCACTCAGCCGAAAAGACTTCGTTTTGAACCCGAAAAACTAGGGCCTATTTTTTCCAGTTTGTCACTCGAGTTCCCAAACGTTTTTGTAGATTTACCTGCGTTTGACCCAAGCCATATCCCTCTCTACTCGAATGTTGATTTCGCAGTGCTGGTCAGCGGGCCAGACACCCAAAGCGATCAACGATCGGTTCAGCTGATCTCAGAAACATTGGCCGACCATGCTGTACCGTTTGCAGGCGTCTTTATTAACGAACGTCCGTGAGAAGTATCGTGTCTACCGCACACCAACTGCATGACAAATTAATGAACGACGTCAGGATTTCATTTTCGCTCAATGCAATACCAACAGCGACAATGCGCACATTCGATTTTCACATCAGGTTCGGCACCCGGTTAAAGAGTATGTGTTGGAAAGAGAGATTATCGGCGCCGTCAGTCGCGAGGTTCACACATGGTCAATGAATTGAACTTCCCGTTGCATCATGAGAATGAACCTCCCCGTTTCGATGCTTCAATTGATGAACGCACACCTCGAGAAATTAGCCGCAATTTAAATGCGGTATTGTGCGCAATCTTCATGCTAAGCTTTTTCTCATTTTCTCCGCCTGAAGATTTCACATCCGAAGGTTTGGGAACGAGGGCCATTTTGCCCCCAACAGTGATTAAATACAGCAAGCTTCTTGCTCGAGGCGTGAGTGGGATCCTCTTACTGATTACGCTTTTTCAACTTTCGCATCGACTCAATATTGTTTCGAAACTATCTGGCTTTGGAGCACTGGCCGTGTTTTTACTCTGGTCCGTGTTTTCCTGTTCTTGGTCGGCCCTGCCATCGATCTCGATCAATCAAGTCGGCTCGTTTGGGATCTTGGCGTTACTTGGAGTAACAATTCGAGCTATTTGGCGATCAATGGATGATACAAGCAAGATTTTGTTTGCAGTCGCAAACTGCTTTTTAGTAATCTCGATTGGCTTAATTTCACTCCGACTGATCACCCCGCAGTACGGTGCATTGACGCGAGCATCATCCGGTCTTTTGCACTCAACCAACGCCAGCGCCATGGCATCACTGGCGATCATGGTGACATCGCTCTCGTTCTTTTTATGGAATTGGAAATGGAGTCAACTTCATTTTTTCCTGGCCTGCCCAATTCACTTTCTGGCCATTTTATTGTCGGGAAACCGTTTATCCCTGCTACTGGTATTAATCTTATTCAGTCTGTCGTTCTTGTTATTTGCCAGAAAAGAATGGCTTGGCATTTCGCTTGCAATAATTGGAAGCATTGGAGCCGTTTGCCTCGCCATCGATCCAGGAAATTTCGCCCTAAAAGAAACATTAAAAACGGCTGGAGTCGCCGTGACACAAGGCCAAACAAAACGGCAATTAAAATCGATATCCGGTCGTGATGAAATGTGGAAAACGATCAATATCCAATTTAAAAAGTCACCAATTCGTGGACACGGATACTTTGTCACATCCGAAAATGGACAAGTTTACGTTTGGGGTCAATGGGGAAACTGGACCGCACATAACGCGTTTCTCCAACTTCTTGCGACGACCGGAATCGTTGGCGCATTACTTTTCGGTGCTTTCATTCTGCAGCTGTTACTCAAGACCTTAAGGCTTTTTTCAACGCGCGATCCTGACTGTTTGAAACTGGCGGGATTCACCACGATCATCGGCCTATGGTACTTGGGTTGGGGATTACTCAATTCGTCGATTTTCGGGCCAACTCAACCAGAAAGCGTCTTCTTCTTTGTCGTTTGCGGCTTGATCGTCGCTATGCCGAATAGAGCGGGCGAGGTGGTCGATTGAATATTGCGTTCTGTCACAATTTCTATCAGCAGCCGGGGGGTGAAGACCGTGTCTTCTGGGACGAATCTGAAATGATGCAACAAGCAGGGCATAATGTCATGACCTACACGCGTGATAACGATGAAATTTCATCACTGTCAAAAGCCCAAATTGCAACCAAGACATTTTGGAATCGCGAAGTTCTCAGCGATTTAGCAAGTAAGTTTAAAACATTTAAACCCGACATCGTCCACTTCCACAACACGTTCCCGCTCATCTCACCATCCGCTTATCAAGCCGCTCATCGATCGGGTGCCGCCGTCATACAATCTCTTCACAACTACCGTTGGATTTGCCCCAACGGAAACCTGATATACAAGGGAAAAATCTGCGAAACATGTGTAAAAAAAACGGTGGCCTTGCCCGCAATCTACCGGAAATGCTACCGCAATAGCGCAATCGCGACCGCGGTCACTACGGGAATGCTTGCATATCACAAAACTCGAAAAACACTGAACAAATGGGTTAACCGCTTCATTGCGTTGACTGATTTCTGCAAAACCAAATTCGTACAAGGCGGTTTCGATCCGCAGAAAATTTCGGTTAAGCAAAATTTTGTCAGTAACCCCGTTGTAAAGAACACTAAAACAGTTCGTCCAAAGAATGCATGTTTTGTCGGACGCCTCAACGATGAAAAAGGGGTTCGTTTCCTTCTAGATGCTTGGCGTGAAGGGAAGCACGATATTGTTTTGAATATAGCTGGTGATGGACCGCTTAAACAAAAGGTCAAAGACGCCGCCTCCGAAACGAAGAACATCGTTTACCACGGACAATTGGATCATCATCAAACTCTTGACCTGATCGCCAACGCCACGGTGCAAATCGTTCCGTCGCTCTATTACGAACCTTTTGGATTGGTCGTCATCGAGGCATTCAGCGCCGCAACGCCAGTGATTGCCAGCCGACTAGGCTCTCTTGCAGACCTGGTCTCTCACGAACACGACGGAATGCTATTTTCGGCGAACGACCAAGTCGATCTTAATGAAAAACTCATCGCCTTTTTCTCCGATTCGCAACAACATGAGTCATATCAACGCAATGCGTTGCAAACTTTCCATTCTAAATTCACGAAGGAAAAAAATCTGGAACTGCTGCTCTCGATTTACGACCAGGCCATTGCAGAAAGAAAAATAAATGACTAACCCACGATCGGCTATGGACGTCGGCGATTCTGCGGAAATCCCTGTCGCGGCATCACCCAAATCATCTATCACCGACCCTCAACAAGAGACGATAAAGAGGGAGGTTCACAATGCGGTTAAGCAAGCGAAAGAGACAACCTTGGATTGGCCGCGCAAAGTCGATTTGTTCGGCATTGGTGTGAGCGTGACCGATTATGATTCCGCAGCAAATATCATTGTTAGAAAAGGGAACGCCGACCAAGGCGGTATCGTATCATGCCATGCTGCTCATGCGATTGTCACGTTTTCAGACAATGCAGAAATGAAAAAAATCGCCAACAGCTTTGCGATGATTACACCAGACGGACAACCTGTCCGATGGGCGATGAACTGGTTGCAAAAAACAAGGCTCTCGGAGCGAGTCTATGGTCCAGAACTGATGCTGCGAGTTTGTGAAAAAGCGGCTACCAATTCGACACCCATTTTTTTGTATGGAGGAACGTCAGAATCCGTCCAGCTTTTAAAGGAAAACTTAGAGCTTAAGTATCCAAACCTTCACATCGCTGGCATCCATTCACCACCCTTCCGGAAGCTAAGCGAAGATGAACTTGCAGCTGACATCAAGATGATCAATGAAAGCAACGCAAAGATACTGTTCATTGGACTGGGTTGTCCCAAACAGGATCTTTTCGCCCATTCGATTCGAAAGCTTGTGAATCCCGTACAAATTTGCGTGGGTGCTGCATTTGATTTTCATTCAGGGCAACTCACAATGGCACCGTCATGGATTCAACGATCGGGCCTGGAGTGGTTGTTTCGTTTAACCAAAGATCCGAGGCGTCTCTGGAAGCGATACCTCGTGACGAACTCAAAATTCTTATGGCGTTTAACCAAGGCGACGTTTTCAAGAAGGCAAAACCTGGATGATCAGACCTCCGAATAATCGCTACAACCCAATTTTTCTGACAGGATATTTCCTGCCCGGAATGCAGGTCGATTTAATGGTTGACATAGATTTGGGGGGCAATGAATCTGGATAACAGGCAATTCGAATCGCTTGTTCTCGATTCGAACCGTTATCTTCACAAATCAATAGGGAGTTCTTCCTTGTCAGCTATCCATGCAAAAACGGTTTTAGTCGCTGGCGGAGGCGGTTTTATCGGTGGGCACTTGGTAGGGAGCCTCTTGAAATCAGGACATGAAGTTCGCTGCGTTGACATCAAGCCCATGGGCGAATGGTATCAAACATTCGATCGCGCCGAAAACGTATCTGCCGATCTGCAGGACTATTACAATTGCGAAGCTGCATGCCAAGACGTTTCTACGGTCTACAATCTTGCGGCCGATATGGGCGGAATGGGTTTTATCGAAAACAACAAAGCGCTTTGCATGCTTTCCGTTTTAATCAACACCCATTTGCTGATGGCGTCAAAAAAAACTTCCGTCGACAAGTTCTTTTTCGCCAGTTCTGCATGTGTTTACAACGCCGATAAACAAGAAAGCCCAGATGTCATTCCACTGAAAGAATCCGATGCGTATCCAGCCATGCCGGAAGACGGTTACGGTTGGGAAAAGTTATTTTCGGAGCGAATGTGCCGCCACTTTGAAGAAGACTTTGGAATTCAAACTCGCGTTGCAAGATTTCACAATGTCTACGGCCCGAACGGAACATGGCATGGCGGCAGGGAGAAAGCACCGGCGGCAATCTGTCGAAAGGTTCTCGAGGCGATCGAATCAGGATCAAATGAGATTGAGATCTGGGGCGATGGCAACCAAACGCGCAGTTTCACCTACATCTCGGACTGCCTTTACGGGATCGAACGATTGATGGAAAGCAACTTTTCAAACCCCATCAACCTTGGCTCAAGTGAACTGACAACGATTAACGGGCTTGTCGATATCGTCGAGGAAATTGCCGGTGTAAAACTTAAACGAGAGTACAACCTTTCGGCTCCCAAAGGGGTCAACGGACGCAATAGCGATAACGAATTAATCCAAAGAACCTTGGATTGGGCACCATCCATCGCTTTGAAAGAAGGAATGCGGAAAACATTTGATTGGATCAAACAGGAATTTACCTTACAGAACTCCAAAGCCCAAATGGTTTGACCGAGGACTCTCTTAAACTGAAAGGACTTTGCAGCGTCGTGCCACTTGTTTCAATTGGGATGCCCGTTTTCAATGGCGAGGAGTTTCTCGCAGAATCGCTTGCGTCGCTTCTTGCGCAGACTTATCGCGATTTCGAATTGATCGTCTCGGACAATGGATCTACGGATCAAACCGTCGCTATCGTCGAAGCATTTGCAAAGCACGATGATCGAATCCGTCTCGTCAAACAGGAATCCAACATTGGTGCGGTCGGAAATTTCAATTTTTTGATTTTTGAATCGCATGGAAAATATTTCAAATGGGCCGCGGCAGATGACCTTTGTGAACCCACATTCCTGGAGGAGTGTGTTTCGAAACTTGAGTCTGACGAATCCGCAGCTTGGTGCCACACGGATTCCGATAAGATCGACTCAAACGGCGACAGCCTGTTGCATCAAGTAAAATCCAACCCGGAAGTCGTTTACGAAAACGGCAAGCCCATTGGCTGGGAAGCTCCGCCACGTAAACATTTCAATTCGGATTCGCCGGCGAAGCGATTTTCAGGTGTTGTTCTGGGAACGAATTGGTGCGTAGATTCCTACGGCATGTTTCGAATGTCATTATTGAGAAAGACTCGCTTACTTCCCAAAATTTATGGCGCGGAGAAGATCCTGATTGCCGAACTGAGCATGTATGGGACGTATTGCCATGTCCCAAAATTGCTTTTCTCTCAAAGAATCCACGATGCGGCTTCTAGCGCCATCAAAAGCTCGGATAAACAATCGGATTACGTTGGACAAAAGATGCGTTATTCGACGCGACTAACCATACTTTGGGCTCATATCTGGTCGATTGTGCGGAGTAATATTTCGATGCAAGCGAAAGCAAAATGCCTAATCGCTGTCCTTAGGTACGTTTTTCAAATTTCGAAATGGAAACGTGTGATTGGGTCGATGATTACCGGACGAGGCGTCGGTGGCGGCGGTGCAAGAACGCTTGAATCGACGTGATAACAATTTCGTCTTTTCCATTCTTTTGCCATTCGCAATGCTTTTAAATCATGAATTCTGCGTATGAATCCCAAACCAAACCATCTTGCCGTTCTGATCAACGTAGCGTTTTTGAAAAGGCTTCTTCTGGTAAGCGTTTTTTCGGTAGCCGCTGCCGGCTCGCTTGCAAACTATCTGATCTATCACTTTGTTGACTCTCACTCTATCGGACTCCAAAAACTTTTGAGACGGTTTGACCTCGGACACGAACCAAGCTTTCCGAATTTCTTTTCTTCTCTTCTGATATTTGTCGCCGCTGCGATCACACTTGCTAACGGATTGAAGAGCAGTTCGGCCAAATACTCATGGTTTTTGCTAAGTGGCATACTGATATGTCTATCGATTGATGAATCGATCATGTTGCACGAAATGCTTGACGCCACTTTTCGCGAGATAGGCTGGAACAAGCACGCTTTCTTTTTTCCATGGACAGTGGCGGGTGTGTTATTTGCCGGCTCGGTCTTTTTGGCGACAAAAAAAGTCTTAACGACTACCGCACCGCCTATCGCCATCAGAATGATGGCCGGTGGTTTCGTCTTTTTACTGGGAGCAGTCGGCGTGGAAAATGTTGCCGCTTACATTTTCGAACTGAGCGGGTCTGAAGCAGAGGGCGTCAAGACGATTGCTCATTGGATTTCACAGACATTCGAAGAAACGTTCGAAATGCTCGGAATGACGATCTTCATTTTCGCCGTTTCCGACAATCTAATTGATTCAGAAAAAACGGTTTCACTGGAAGTAAACTCCCTATCATGAATTCAAACAAAATCGCTGTGGGCGAATTTTGCAGCTCGTGCGGGTCAGCAAATTGCGAGCAAATCTTCTCGCTTGAGCAAGTCCCGGTGAACTGCGGAACATTATATAACTCTGTCGACAAAGCGAGAAACGCGACACGAGGTGAGATTGATTTATCCGCCTGTCGTGACTGCGGTCTGGTATTTAATCGAAAATACGACGTCGACCTGATCGAGTTTGGAGACCAATACGAAGTCTCATTGGGCGCATCACAGGTCTTCAAAGATTTTCAACTAAACATTGCGAGGCGTTTATCCGAAAACTTTTCATTGAAAAACAAAAACGTCTTGGAAATCGGATGCGGCAACGGGGAATTCCTAGAACTGTTATGTCGCGTGGCGGGATGCGATGGGGAAGGCATCGATCCCACGGCAAAACGAGATGGAGTGAACCTTGGTGATAATAAGATATCGTTCCAAAAAGCAAAATTCACCCCGGAATCCCGATGCAAACCGTTTGATTTCGCATGCTGCCTATCGATGTTCGAAGATGTACCCAATATAAGCGAATTCTTATGCGACCTGCGGAATCGCATCGGAGATCGGCCGGTTGGCATGTACTTTGAGATATTCAACGGGATGCGTCCGTTTGAATTTGGAGAAGTTTGGAGCATCCACTACGAACAATGCAATTATTTTTCGATGGAAAGTTTCCAAAATGCGTTTCGAGCAAATGGTTTTTCCGTGGTCAATTCCGGATTATGTTATCAGGGAGACCAATACCTTTTCGCGGAACTGAGGCCATCTCCTGACGATAAAACAAACGGTACGTTTCGATCCAAACCACCGGTTTCCGAACCAAAATCCACATGCTCATCGGATAGAGTTTCTCAGTTTCAAAACTTTCGAAACAAATTTGACAATCGTAAAGCATTTTGGAACAAACGACTCGACTTAACACCGACAGGAAAAACATTTTTCTGGGGAGCAGGGGGGAAAGCGATTACATTTCTTAATTCAGTTTCGGCATCCACCAAAATAGAGTTCGTCGTGGACATCAATCCGAAACGACAAGGAAAGTACATTCCTGGAACTGGACAGAAGATAATTTCTCCGAAAGACCTTATTGAACTGAAGCCAGAAAACATCATCATTTCAAACGCCATTTATCGCGACGAAATCAGACAGATGCTATCGGAACTTGGCCTGAATTGCAGCGTTGATGTTGCGTAATCAATGAACTGAACAGACGCAACATCAATCAATATGCTCCGCTAATTGAATCACTCAAATCGAATTGGAATGTAAACCGTGTTCCTAAGGTCGAAATGGTGGGAATAAAGAGGGATTAGTTCCTCTCCATTGAAACGTTCGGTAGCCAGAGCTCCGGCAAAGTAAACAAGGTTTGCAGCCCGTTTCTTCTTATCAGAAATGAACGCCGTTGTTTTTAAAAGTTCGTTGACGTTGCCAAGCCTGGCAAATTCTTCGGCCCATCCAACAAAAAAATCATCGTCCAATTTGGACTGATTCGCGGTGATTGCTTGACTCGCTTGTTCGAAATTGCCACATCGAATTTGGGCGCAAATTTCCCAATACATTTTTCGCTCGAGATTATTTCCGAAATAAACAAACTCAATTGACTTCTGTTCGTGCTTGTTCATGTCGTAAACCAGATTAAGATGCTCCTGGTTCAAATAGCCATTATCGGGAGACAGTATTCTCAACTGGTCGTAAATGGCACAAAGTTTTGGAGAGGGAATTTTTCGCAATTCCTTAACCTGGAAAAATCGAAAATAATTCGGCTCAATCGCTAAGTCTTTTAGCTTCGACGCAAACTGAATCGCTTCCGGAATTTTGTTTTGCACGACCAGTTCACCCAACGCAGAGCCAAGCGAATCGAGAGCATACGAATCCTTGTCACTTTCAACATAGGCATGAGCGATCTTCGCTCCAAAAATGGGCCCCCCACGCGTCACGAACATCGCAAAGTCATCACCATCCAATTTAATTTCGTTGCGGACAATGAAATCGGATATCGCTTCGCTATTTTTGAACTTCGTTTCAAAGCAAAGAACGTACAGACCGATTTCAGGAGAATTCAAGTCCTCTGCCGATGCGCTCTTTCGCAACGTTTTGACCCGAGTCATTTCTCCTATTCTCAAAAGTGTTTGAACATAGACCTCAAGTTGGTATCGTCTAAGATTGCTCACGTCAATCAATTCCAAAAGCCGTCCGGCTTCTTTGTGTTCACTTGATTCGTGAAACAATTCTGCGACTCGCAAAACGAGCAGGGGATCGTTTCGACCGCCCAGTTTTTCAAGTAATTGTTTAGCTTTGTCAGTAAATTTGAATTCGCAAGCAGCAGAAACCAACTGATAGGCGGGTAGATTCTTGACCTGATACGTTCCGCTCAATGCGATTTCACAGCATTCGGCGAAAATCGCTTTTCGAAAACCCAATGCCATATACTCAGCATCGAGCAGGTCACAACGGAATTCAAATGGTACAACACTTGGTTGTGACTGAATTGAATCGACGTATTTCAGTAGCGTAAGTGCTACATCGGATTTATGTTCCGATACGAGGAAAGTTGCGGTATCATATTTCTTCCAAAGGTTCTGCGTCGCTTTCTGAGCGATCACAGGATAACGTTGTGCAATGCGTTTAATAAACAAAAGAAGATCATCGTAAGAATTCGCGTTAACGGGTAACCGATAGGTTGCTTCAGCGGCCAATTCCTCAATGGACTCATTTTGAAAAGGTGATAATCCCTCCGCCAAACGAACCGCATCATTCACCCTGCGTCGTGACAGCAGAAACATAACCGCATCAATTGACGCAGTGTCGACCTGAATCCTATTGGCAGAAGCTGATTCTGGATGCAATTGGCGAAGACGAGCGACTGCGGATCGCAGGTCGTGGTTCTCAAGGTGAAACAGGATCTCACCCTTTGGGATGTTGATCTTGGTTAAATCATCAAATTCAAAAGGAATCTCTTTGAACGCAGCGCGGATCGATTCTTCATTCCGAAACCGTTCGATTTTCGACGAAATCTGCGTCCCCTGCCCTACTCTGGCCATTTCAAAGCAAAGATCATTGAGCATTTCGATGCTGACGGTTTTGGGATTGATCAGCTTTATCGCATCGTCGAATTTCGCATGCTTCAACAACGCATAGTAATAGTCGAAATCAGTCTCGGACCATTCCTTTTGTGATAAAGCATTTGGCTCCAAGTATTTTTTCGCTTCAGCGAGAAGTCGGTAGGATTCACTCTTCGCTAACGCCCCTTTTTTTTTACGCCATCATCCTGGTTTGACTTTTCAGCTTCATCTTTTATTCCGTTATCGTTATTCGTCTCGTCCATCGCTTTATTCGCAAACGCAAAGACATGTCTCTGCGAGCGGACAAAGAAGGTCCCCTCGGAAATCGCAGGAGTCGTTAAGCAACTTTCTCCACAAAAGTTATTGGCAACCAACTGGAATTTTGGACCAGCCTTTATCACGGCGGTCTCGCCATCTTCGCTTGTGATATAAAGGTGCCCGTCGGCTGCTATTGGTGAACCGACAAAACTCTTCAAGCCCTTCATTCGCAGCCGCTTCTTGTAGACCTGCTCGCCGGTTATCGCTTGATAACAAGTCAGGATGCCACTATTGCTGCAGATATAAAGATAGTCGCCATAAACAATCGGGGTCGGCATATAGGGTCCGCCGCGAGATTCGCTCCAGGAAATGTATTCTGATTTCTGTACATTTTCGGCCAGTGTTAAATCTCCTTCGGCATCCAGCCGAATCGCATAAATCGGTTGAATCGGTCGGTACCCACTGGAAACGTAAATCAAACCATGTGCTGTAAAGGGCGTGGGGACAGCGATCTCGCTGTTCTTTTTAATTTGCCAAATTTGTTCTCCCGTTTGAAAAGAGTAGCCCCGCGAAGCCTTGGTCGCGTTGGTAACGATTGTCAAACCAGATGGTGTGTCGATCACCGTCGGAGATGACCAGCTAGGAATTTCATCGCGATCGGTCTTCCAAATCTCTTTTCCGGATGCCAGATCGTAAGTCGCAATAAAAGATTGGTCCTGGATATCACAAAGCAAAATCAACCGATCATTGTGAATGATGGGCGATGCTCCGAATTGCCACTGAAAATCACGATCATAGAACCATCCACTATCCAGCAGCCCAAGATCCTTTTTCCAAACAAGTTTTCCTTCCATTGAGTAGCAATACACTCCTTCTGAGGCGAACCAGCTGATGACATATTTACCATTGGTTGCGATAGAGGAGTTTGCATGAGTCGATTTGAGATGACGCTTGACGGACGGAACCTTTTTGCACGCGGTTCGCCGCCAAACGACTTTTCCATTTCGTTTATCCATACAAACGGTTACAAACTCATGCTCCGAGTCATCGTCAACCGATGCCACATCGCCGTACAAACCGGTTTTGAGACCAGTATCCTTTTCACTGATTGCAGTCGTTATAAAGAGCAAGTTGCCCCAAATGACGGGACAGCTATGCCCCAGTCCTTTGATTTCCGTTTTCCAGAGTAGATTTTTGTCACTCTCTTTCGAGTCCCATTCAATCGGTGGTTTTTGCCCATCGGCAACCCCACGCGCCCCATTCCCACGAAACTGTGGCCAGTTCGAAGAAGAAATCGCCAAATCGGCGGCGCGAGATCGCGCAGAGCTCTCGGCAAATTCCCGCACCTTTTCTGGTTCTGAAGGCTCTGCATTGGGCGCATCCAATTTCTTTGAATCCTCGTTTGTCACCGCCAATTCCGCTTCCGTTAGCCGAGTGTAAACCTGTTTCTGATTCGATGAATCCAATTCAAGGCTGGCAACCTTTTGATTGACGACTTTAAACTTCAACTTCGATTTCGGCGCCTCGAATAAAATCGCACTCTTAGGCTCCAAGTCAAATGTCTTACCCTTTGGAAAAGTGAGTGTTAGATATCCGTCCGAATGATCGACGGCAATTCTGACTCCATCTTCCGCACCATATATGCCTTTGTAGGAGTCCAGTATTTTCTTTTCGACCAGAAAAGAGGGCTTGATCGACGCCAACTTGTCCTCAATCAATTTGGCAATGTCTTTTGCATCGATATTCTTCGCCAGTTCAAGGTTTGATTTAAGGTTTGGTCGAGAGCCCCTTCCGCTCTTCAACCAGTTGGTGACAAAACTGACGTCCTTTTTATTGATCGCTTGAGTCAAGACCGCACTGGTATCATCGGCTCCCGCCAGAGCCAACTGCTTCATGATGTCGTAATGTTTGCCCATCGACGCCCACGCCATGGGGGTCGCGTTATAGAAGTTATCCTTGACATTCGGATCTGCTTTTTCTGAAAGCAAAAGTTGAACGATTTCTTTGTTCCCGCGACTTGCCGCGAAGGAAAGCGCCGTCGCACCGTAGTCTGTTTTTGAATCGACCGGTACACCGGCGGCAATCATTGACTTGATTGAATCCAGATCCCCTTTGCGTGCCGCCGCCCAAAGGCCTTCAGCCTCTCTTGCAACCTTGTTTTCCTGCTTGACGCTTGACTCTTGTGCAATAACCAGCTGAATCGATAGAGCAACAAAAATTGGTACAGCCGCGTAGGCCGAGAGGAATGGCGTTTTCATGTCTGGATTCAAAATTGATGTAAAGAGAAAACCTTGCAGCAGTAATTCTACACCACAATAGAAAAAGGGACACTTCGTGTGCCGCGATCAGCAAATACATACGTGCAGTACAACCTAACGATTTCGTAATGGATCTCGGACTCGATTTTCGGTGTTGGGTTTCTTAGCCGAATGGCGGAAAATAGGGGCTCCCGAACTTCGAATTGGCGACTTACCAGACATTCGAAAACAAACGACAATGAGAATAACGGTTCTCGGAAAAATCAAAGCCTTTTTTAGGCACACCGACAAACCGAAAACAGCAGTCAACCTGAGGTAGAATTTATTGAATCGCAACAAAGCATACATACTGTGCCCAGCTGCAAATTCCAGTCCGATTTATCAATCGTGGTTGCCATTTGTTGAGCATGTCTTGGTCGATGAATATTCGGATCAATGGCAACCGCCTGAAGACTGCGGCATTGTGATTTCGCACTTACATTACGATTACCCGACAGCCACTATTCTATCCAGATTAACAAAGCAAAACCGTGTCCCGGTCTTAGTGCTGGCAGATGGAGTCTTGGAATTTCGAAATACTTATCAAAATCCGACGGTGGCCGCCGGTTCAATCTTCATGCCCGTTCACGGCCACAAGCTTGCGTGTATTGGCAACTCTCAGGCTAGAGTTGTTTCATCTTGGGACAATGCTGGAAAATGTGAAATCGTTGGCTTACCACGATTTGATCAATTGAATGACATTCGCAAGAAGGGTGCGAACTCGGATAAACAACAAGATCCCAATTCTTTTCGCATCCTGGTGGCGACCGCTCGAAAGCCAGGATTTGATACACGGCAAATCGAAACGGTTCGCAGGTCGCTCATGGATCTCAAAAAGCACTTCGATTCAACGCCGGTCATCCACAACAAACGACTAGAAATCACGTGGCGATTGACCGGCGACTTAGAACAATCCATCGGCGTTAATCAAGAACCAGTCCACGTCGAAAGCCGGCAGATCCTGGAAGTTCTTGGTCAGGTGGATGCAGTGATTACAACACCATCGACCATTATCCTGGAAAGCTGGCTTCTCGGATTACCAACCGCAACGTTGGACTATACGAATTCACCGCCGTTTGTCCCCACGGCGTGGAACATTACAGCGGACACTCATATCGAATCCACAATCGTTTCACTGAGCTCGAAACCCGAGTCGATGATGATGTTTCAGTCGGGATCGATGGATGACATGATTCAGTATCGCGAATCGGCAACAGAGCGATTGACCTATCTGATCCAGCAGATGATACATCTTGG
>CAJQQR010000063.1 GCA_905480545.1 uncultured Pirellulaceae bacterium | reverse complement strand
ACCGAGTGCATTAAACAACCACTCGAAGACACTGGTCTGATCAGTCGAACCTGTAGACTTTTTTTCTTCACCACCTTCACCCTTACCAGCATCGGCGGCGTCTGCTTTTCCTGCATCAGCTGCCGGAGCTCCACCTTTATCTTCATCCTGTGCCTGAAGCGAATGTGAAAGTTCCGCCCGATAAGCCGAAACGACTCCAAGTGAAAAGATCGTAACAAAAAGTATCAAAAAGAATTTGATCCCGCCAAATGGCATGATTGCTTGCCTCATCTATTTCTCCGTTGCGTCGTTTTATCTTCGTAATTGCGTTCAAGAGTTTTCAAAATCGATTGTTCCGTGGCACAATTCAACTCAACGATTGCACTTGTGAATCGAGTCACGAACTTGCCGGTGAACTAAATAATGTACCACGAAAACTTGTGTAGGCGATTAGCTTAACTTCGAAGTTGAGCCGTTTACCAAACGCAAGATTGCATTTTTTGTTTTAGATCTTCGATCGAAAATGAGATCCGATAACATCGGTTCACAAACAACCGCATCGTTTGTCTTAATAGTTTAGTTTGCATTGAGGTTTTGGCGCGATTTGAGCACCACGAGATTCACATCTATAACACGTCGCAGGCAATCTGGTTATCGAATCCTTACAACCGTTACCATTCACCGGCAGATGCAACGATTGGAATTGCATTCCACATTGCGAGCGGTCGCTTGACCAAGGATCATAAGTACCGAGCCGCCACATTTAGCTGCCCGGTAACCCTGCATTTAGTTGCTATTTAGCTCTTTACTCCCCCAATAGGTGTTTCTGTATTTCTCTCGGATGAGTTTTCGCGCTGCGAGTGATTGAGCAGGTTTTTGGTCGGTTTGCCATAGACGAATCAATTGATATAGGGATTCAGCATGGATTTCTGGATCACGCTGATACAAAACATCGGTGTGAAGAAATGCCAACAAAGCCGCTTTCGATTGACCATCTTTTAAATAACAATGCCCTAACGCATTGTAGGCCCGTCCAAAGAGCTCCATTTCGCTCGGGTCCTCTTTTTTGATAATTGCCAACAGTGATTGGATACTTTCCTTTGCTTTTCCCAACTCACAATCGCATCGTGCTTCACCGACCTTCGCCAGTAACTTCATCTTGGTAGCGGCAACTTCTGTCGAAGGATCCGCTTGAACTGAAGCAAACGAAGTTTTGGCATCCGAAAACTTTTCCAACAACACATTGACCTGGGCCGACTTAAATCCCCCGACCATTTTGATCGAATCCGATGAACTCTTGGAAAGCATTCCGTATTGGGTCACCGCTTTATCCAATTGATTTGCAGAAACCTGTAGATCACCTAACGTTTCCAAGGCATCAAAGTACTGATACCAAAATTGATTTTCCCGTTTTCCAACGTAGGCTTCCATCGTTTTTACTGCGTCAGGAATGGTCTTCCCCGCTTCGCCGCGTAAGGCCAGCTTGGCAGATGAAACCGCAATCAAAAACTCTTTTTCCTTGATTTGAAACGGCGTCGCCGGATCAACAGATATGAGATTTTCCTCAACCCGATTAAACTGTTGTTCACTTGCATTCCGTCGCGCCGTCCTGAGCAAGGCGGGTTCGCCGTCAAACGAAATCTTGTCCACTTCGGCCGATTTGATCACCTGTTCTTTTCCAGTGCTCAATTTTATCGTCACCGAATTGGCATTCATTTGTACTACGGTCCCTCGAGCATTACGGCCCGTCTTCAATTCCACCGTATCCGCGAGAATGAGGCCACTGGATCCGAAACAAAATCCAATCGCAATGAGTATCTTCAACACGTTGTTATTATGAATTTCCACGAATTGATTCCTGATCCTTGATGCTTTTAGTTCTACGATGGGTTTAAGTTGTCGCCGTCCTAACGAAAAGTGTCGTATCGATCCAAAACCAACACTATTTCAACGCTTGGATTTCTTTTTCCAAAGCCTCGAATTTGGACCGCATACTCGGTCCGCCTAAATCGGGATAACGTTCTCTTGTCTTCTTGATCTCGCCCGCTGCGGTCGCGTATTGCTTTGTGTTTTTTTCGATTCTGGCATACTCGACTCTGCTTTTCGACAGATTGTAGCGGGCAATCAGATACGGCTGTTTGAATTTTGTGTTGCTGTACAAAAGTTGCGATAGCTTTCCCCAACCCCAGATCTTATTGGATGTTCGTTTGGTTTTGGGGTCCTTGATTGGCGCACCACCCGCTATCGCATTGAAGTACTTCTTTGCATCGCCAGTTTTCGCACCCCACTGCATATACGTTTGGGCCGCATCAATCTGAACCGGAAGTGCAGAGGAATTTACAGTAAGATACTCAACGAACTTTTCGATCGCTTTTTCGTATTCGCCCGTTCCAGCCAGCGACTTGGCAGCATAGCGCGTCAACTCAAGCTTTTCGGCGTCGGACCTTGTGATTTTCCGAGCCTCCAATTGATCAATTATCTTACTTGATGATTGAAAAAGCTTCGTCGCCTCACCCGTCTCGCCCGCGTCCAAGAACGATTGCCCGACGCTGTTCAAGGTCGATACCGCCCACATAATCACTTTCAAATCATCGGACGCTTTTGCCGCATCGGACAAAAAACCATTTAATGCAGATGCAAAATTCTTCTTCGCTGCGGGAGACGAAATGCTTTCCATTTTCGACTTGATATCGTTGGCGAAAGAAAAATACAACGAAACCATGATCCGGTCGCCGTTGTTCATATTCGCCGTCAGAGCCTTTAAATCGCTCATCGTTTGACTCGCTTTTACCATCACATCCGAAATCATTGCCGCTGAAGAATCAGGAACAATCGACTGAACGTAGCCCTTGATCGCCAGTTGAAAAACGTCAAATCGAAATTTCAAATCGCGGGTCGCCGGATGGTCCGCTTTGATCAAATTCTTCAAACCGGTTTCGCCCGATTCCAATATTTTCAGAACCTCTAAACCTTTTGAATCCTCCGCATAAATTTTTGCCAGCGACAACAGCGCTCGTACCTTTTGGGATGTCAAGTCGTTTACATTCAAACTTTCGGCACCACTTTTCAGCAATACTCCAGCCTGATTTCGAGCCGACAACAGGGTTTTCAGTTCTGCATCTGACGCTCCAGCGGCTTTAGCCGCCTTGCTGCGTTTCATATAATCTCGCCAAATCGCGTAACCAGTGTTCAGCTCAATGGCCTTTCGATGAATCGATTCCTCAGGGACTTTTTCCAACAAAGTGATCGCGCGATCCGTTTGACCCGACTGGATCGCAATGGAAATCAACATACGAACCCCTTCCGCCGATTCTGCAGATGTGGGCCAAATCGAGATAATTCGCGAGCATATCGAATCGACTTTTGATGCATAGAATTTTTTTGTATCCGCATCGGGCGCTGACTCGTAGAGATCCCAATAAGAATACATCGCAATTGCAGCACTGTTGGTTGTGCCACTAACACTCGGGAATCGATCCAACAAAAACTCACCAATGAGTGCGGCTCGAGTGTAATCCTTTAGCGAGAAATAGGCGTAGCACAATCGAAGACGGACCGCATTGATCGCAGTGATTGGCGTGCTTGAATCCGAATAGCCAATCGCGAGTTGCAACATGTCGATTGCCTTTGCCGGAAGATCCAAAAGCAGTTGATTGGTTGCATTCAGTTCGCTCGTGAGTTTTGTTTTATCGGCCCCGGCTTCTGCGAGTTGTCGTTCTATTTCGACCAGCTGTTTCTTCGCGATTTCTAAATCTGAAAGGTACTTTCCAGCTCGAGTACGGGCTTCTACGAAATTGGTCGGCGGCGGAAGAGTTTCTGAACTCGGGTCATTGGTGGCACGAACTCCCCAGGCAACCAACAGTTTCTGAGCGTCGCTTTTGTACGGGCTTCTTGATCTCGCGACAAAACTTGCGGCCTGGTTCGCGCTCTGCAGGTACTCGGTTTTTTTAATATTGTCATCTTTCGATTTCTCCGGCTTGTCCCGAAGATATTCGTGATAGCGACGATACGCCTTCGCAAGATCCAATCGGACTTTCAGCCAAACCGGCCTTGCTCCTTCCTGCTGAGTGAGCGAATTGACAATCTCTCCAGTCACTTTCACCGCTTCGACAAAGCCATTTTCCACTCCGCCGTTTTCGCTATCCTCATTCATCCAGATTGGAAACGCCTCGACGAGTGCCCGTCGTTTTAACTCACGCATGTTTGGCGAGTTCCTATCGATTCCTACGACTTCTCGAAACGACGCCATCGCTTCTTTGGTGTCCCCGAGTCGCTGGAAAATCCGACCTCTTGCAATCGTCGCAGACACCGAGGCCTCGACTCCGGTCGATCGATAATCCTTGCTAACATCCAGATACTCATCGGCGGCCGCATTGAGCGAAGTCTTCCAATCAGAACTTCCGATTTTGTATGTATCCGATATGGTCTCCTGAATCGTGGGCAGCAGCAAACGAACTTTCAGAAAATCGTTCTGCAGTTTCGTCTTTCTTTTTTTCAATCGCTCATCCGTCGACGTGACCGGCATCTTCTTGAGCTGCTCTCGTAATTCGTCGGTTGTAGCAATCACAATCTGCGCTGCTTCAACAAGTTCTTTTCGCGCACTCAACAATAAAGCGGTCTTGGCATCTCCTGCATCGGAAATCTTGATCCGAGCTGAAATCAACAACAGGTTGGCCAATTCATTCTTCGCCAAAGGAGCATAAGGGTGGTACTCATTCTCGGCAACAAACTTCTTGAGAAGATCTTTCCCGCTTTGGGAAACAGCATCCCGCTCTTTTTGGATGTTGATAAACCTGGAACGGGCAATCAACAACATCCCTTTTTCGTAGTCAAACGATTGTTTGACCTCATCTGAAACAAGATCCGTCGAACCGAGATAAGTCAAATAATCGATGGCAATCTCAAGATACGCCGGGTCTTTTCGTTCGTCGGCTAACGTCCGAAGCTGCAACAGTAATTTCTCATATTCCTCTTCGCCGGAAACGGGCTGAACAACTGCAGCCCCCAAAAATACGGCAGCGAAGATAAAGAATGAAGCGAATCGCAAGCCAAATTTCGTTGGCCATCGATGCAAAGAAGAAAACATTGAATTTCCGCCGTTTTGCAGAGTCCGATTTTCGGGAGCAATCGGTTCGACGGATTCATGTCGTCGTTCAGAAGCGAGTTGCATTTCGTCTCTACTCTCCGTTGCCAAAAGCCTAAAAGTTCTCTTACAAATGATACGACATTCCAGAACTGAAAAAATTCAACGCTCATCGAAAATCGATAGAATTGAATCCAAATCACCGAAAACGGCCCAGTATCGTACCGAATGTTCACATTGTGAACTGCCAGTGTACCAATTATTTTAATTTTTGATAACAATTCGCTATCGTAAAAGTCGGACCTGAAAGTACCTTTCTCGGAACATTTTTCTTTCAGATCAACAGTTGAAGCATCTGATTCTTGATGAAAACAAAACCGGTGCGCACTAACTAGGACAATCAAAAAAATGATTTCGACTGAATCACAACGTTACAGTCAAACCAAGAAGGCTGCGTCAAAAACAACGAATTTTACGACAAGGGCAGTCAAATTGAGACTCTTCGGGCTGGTCTGCGGAGTGATGCTGGTCTTGGTATTGATGTTTGAAGCGAAAAAGCCCGAAAACTGGGCGTGGATGGGTTTCACCGAATTCGAGCCCATTATCGATACGCGTTACCTCAACAATCTTTACGAGAATGATGGCCAAGCAGCAAATCAATCGGATGTGCCTCCTAAAAGCAGCCTGCGTGCAAGCTTGGAAGAACAGGCAACAGTAGATTCGGATGCTGTTTTGGAATCAGATGCCAAGAAATTGCCTGTTTCAACCAAGCCCCGTAAGGAATTCGACAAGGCGGAGAAAACGTTTTGGGATTCGGTCTATTCGAAACTAAATTATCGACAACGAATGCTGCTGATGGAGGGACTCTATAGAGCTCGCCGCGGTGAAATGCTTGACAAAGAAAAGACCTCAGAGTGGATTCGCATGATCGAGGAATTCGAAGTCGCCAGCGATATCTATCAAGCTGACATTCTAAAGTACCTGAACTCGTTGCCTGAGACGGATCCGCAGCGTGGAAGCTTGAGCAATATCTTGTTTGAATTTCAAAATCGCTCGGCAGAATTCCTAACCATCTTCAAAAAAATCACGGATGAAAAGGAACAAAACGAAATGTCCATCGCTGAAAACCAGAAAAATCCGGGCGAAACAGCATCTGACCGTTCACTCAAAACACTTCAATCAGTCATCGACCAGACAGCTTTTGGATTCGTTCAAGACAATGCCCTACAATCGTTTTCCGACGATCAACCCGCAATGTTCCGGTTGATTGACATGATCCAGTCCGGCAAATACCAATTGGACATCGATTCGGCTGGTCCATCGGAACCCGTCATGTTCGCACAACTTTACAAAGAGACCGAGCGACTCCGCGGCAAAAAGGTTTTCTTTAAGGGACACATTCGCGGTGCCTACGTAACCAAGCCTGCAAAAAACTACTTGGGCATCGATACGTTATATGTTTTCTGGGTTCAAATTGCTGGAGCACGTGATCCTGTCGCCGTCTATTCACTCACCGCCCCAAAAGATTTTGTGATCCCTCTCAAACCGTTGGATGCCGAGCCAATTGAAATTCGCGAACCCGTTTCCATTACTGGTGTGCTCTTTCAAAAAATGGTCTATGCGGCAGGTGATGGAAACCGAATCGCGCCGGTCGTCTTTACGACAGTTCCCAATTGGCAACCGGTCGTGGAAAAACCAGACAGCGAAAAAGAACTTCCAGGCCTCACCTATTTGGTTGCGACATTCCTGGGCGTTGGTGGAATCATCGCAGTCGGCACGTGGTTCTTTATTTCATTCAACGGCAGGCGTCATCAAAAGAAAATCGACAGTTTGAAAAAAAAATATCAACTCGAAAGCTTCGATGATTCGGCTGACTCAACCAATCAGTGAAACAGCAAAAGCCAAAATAGTCACAACCGCAATCACAAATCAAAAAGATGGCTTCGCACCTGAACCGCAAATTGGACAACATGCTTTTTCAACGTACCGTGATTCACTGCAATGAAACGAATTACGATTGGTTACCTTTCCATAGGATCGGTTTCTATTTGATGATATTCTTCGTCGTCCTATTCACGACGTTTCCGCTTTGCTCGCAAGAAGACGATAAAGACGGGACGCCATTACCCTGGGATCGGGAACCCCAGAACAAAATCCCGCAAGTGACGCCACCCTCCGAACACGAGTTGCTTGTCGATGTCTCCGCAGAAGAAAAACTATCGATCCGAGATCATTTGCCGATCAAAGCCGATCCAAAACTTTTCACAAAATTCCTTTTTCGCGTCTCTCGATTCGGTTTAAACAATCTCGATCGACTGGCAAAAAAGAACGGTGATGTCGCGATTAGTGACCTGGAAACAGACACTGGGTTTCACCGTTTTAAGATCATTGAGGTTTCCGGAGTCACCCAATCTTGGGAGGCAAGAGAACTGATACCCTCGATTGGCGAACTCTACGACCTGTCCATCTATTACAAAATCAAACTTAAAACGAATGAAGGCCAAAACGTCGTCGTTTACAGCCTGGCAATCCCTAAAGCATGGAAGAAGTCGACAAACGTCAATGAAGCAGTTCGATTTCAAGGCCTCTTCATGAACTTGACATTGAGCAAAGAAAAAATGTCAATCATGAACTTCATCACCGACCGTGTTCAATGGTCTCCGCAATCCAAGAGTGATTTGGTAACCTCGGCCGGCCCCGCCCTCCTCAGCTCCGCCGGTTTCGACCTCGGACTTCTGGACGTTTTGGAACAGCGCAATCGCCGTCGTCTTGACTCGGATGATACCGAAAGCTTCTATCAGATGCTGGCCGCTGCCAAAAAGATCACGGGCTCAAAAGATTCAAACAAAGTGAATATTCCGGCCGACTGGAAAAAAGAAATTCCTGAATTTGATTTGATTCAACATCTTAAGGCACCGCAAAATTTCCATGGCACCTTGAGCCGAATCGCCATGGAAGTTCGCAACGTCACACGCGTTAAAGTCGATGCAGAATACATCGGTGAACGGATCGGCATCAACGAGTACTTTCAACTCGACGGGTTCATTAAATTCGATTCGTCTGTGACGTACAAAGCCGAGGAAGGTAACAAGGGTGCCGTATTTAAGGATAAATACCCAATCAGCGTTTGCGTCAATCAGTTGCCCAAAGACTGGACGGTTGGAAGTGGTCAAAATTACCGTGCAACGTTTCCGGTATTCTTCTTTAAGATCTGGTCATTCCCTACCGGATATCAAAGTAAATTCTCCGCAGAAGCGTTACAACAAAGCCCACTTTTTGTTGGTCTCAACCCAATCATGTTTGAAGTCGGCAGCAGTCAAGGTTTCGATTGGACTTCCGTGATTTGGTTTTCTGTAATTGGTGTTGGAATCATTTCGATTTGGACATCGTATTATCTGGCGGTGGCCAAAAAAGACCGAAGCGCATCGCAGTTTCAATTGCCGAAACAGGTAGACATCGAAGACCTTGAAACTGAAGACCAACCAAAGGAAAAAGCCGAAGGAATGCCGATCATTCGAGAGTAGGGTTTGATTTAAGTCGATTTTGTTAACTTCTGATTTGCCACAGACTGGACTTGCTGGGGATGGGTGTTGCTACGGTCTGTTTTTGTTGCGGTCTGGTTGTGCTACGGACTGGTTGTGTTGCGGACTGGTTTTGCTACGGACTGGTTTTGCTACGGACTGGTTTTGCTACGGACTGGTTTTGTGACGGTCTGATTGTGTTGCGGTCTGGTTGTGTTGCGGTCTGGTTTTGCTTCGGACTGGTTTTGCTACGGACTGGTTGTGTTGCGGTCTGATTGTGTTGCGGTCTGGTTTTGCTACGGACTGGTTGTGTTGCGGTCTGATTGTGTTACGGACTGGTTTTGCTACGGACTGGTTTTGCTACGGACTGGTTTTGTGACGGTCTGGTTGTGTTGCGGTCTGGTTGTGTTGCGGTCTGGTTGTGTTGCGGACTGGTTTTGCTACGGTCTGGTTGTGTTGCGGACTGGTTGTGTTGCGGTCTGGTTGTGTTGCGGACTGGCTGTGTTGCGGACTGGTTTTGCTACGGTCTGGTTGTGTTGCGGACTGGTTGTGTTGCGGTCTGGTTGTGTTGCGGACTGGCTGTGTTGCG
>CAJQQR010000062.1 GCA_905480545.1 uncultured Pirellulaceae bacterium | reverse complement strand
TTACCATTGGCTTTGAGTTCACCATTTTCGATAAGCAAGTTTCTCAAGCTTGTCTTGGCAATCCGCCATTTTCCATCTTTCTTGATCCGAGCTGCTAAAGGACCGACACTGTTTCCAAATTCATCCGTCAGGTTCAATTCGACACGAGACGTTTGCTCGATACCAGAGCCACCAATCACAAACTCATCCAATTCAGCTTGATTTAATTCTCGATCACCTAGCGTTGATTCATCAAACTGTAAACCAGTTGGCGATTGCCTGTCGATTGTAAGCTGAACCGACTTTGACCGCTGCAACTCGTTACCATCAGCATCAAAGATCACAAACCAAACATCATAAATCCCTTCTTCCAAGGCATCGCACTTCACCTCCCCGCCGCCGTCGTTATTCAGAGTAGACGATCCAATCTGTTTCCCCTCAGCCTCCGATTCGGACGTCTTTTTTGCGTAGATGGCCGAGTTCGATTTCGCCGGTCCGGTGAAATCAAGGATCCGATAAAGAGGTCGATTCACATTTGTGATACTGTCGTCGTCGCTAATTCCTGCGTCGTTTTCCAACAATGGAACTGATTTAGCGAATGTTATGCCGTTGTAGGCACCGCTAAAGATCGTCGATATCAGTACGACGAGCGACACGACCACAATGGACGCAACGATCACGCACATCATTTGAAAAATCTGGTCCGTTAACCAGCGATTGCGCTGTTTGTTTTTGTCTGCTTGATAGGTTCGCATGGATATTCAGCCTTTACTCGTAAGATTCCTGATATCGCTTGCGAATGTACTGACCAAATAGCGTAATCGAAAAGGTCAGCAGAAAAAGCGTAAATGCAACTGCGTAAAGTGAACTGTAGGGCAGCGTATCGGGAACAACTCCCTCGCTTTGAAATGTTTCGACAATGTATCCCGTCATGGTTTGTGAGGGTCGCCGAAGATCAGCGGTCATCACGGGGTTGGTGCCAGCGGCAAGCGCCACCACCATCGTCTCACCAACAGCACGTGCAAATGCCAACAGAAATGCCGATACAATTCCAGAAATCGCCGCGGGGATAACAACCTTGACGGTGACATCAAAGCGAGTTCCACCCAAACCAAATGCGGCCTCTCGCAACCCTTTGGGTACGGCTTGAAGCGAGTCCTCGGCTAACGAAGAAATCAGTGGAATGCATAATATACCGACTGCGATTCCAGCCGATGTCGCGTTAAACGAATCGAACCCACCAAGCGGAACCAATAAATACGGGGAAATGAATCGAAGAGCAAAATACCCTAGAACAACCGTTGGAATACCCGCGAGGATTTCCAAAATTGGTTTGAGTATTGCTCGTACGCGACGTGGCGCATATTCGCTTAAGTAGACCGCCGATATCAAGCCAAGCGGCATTGCGATGACCATTGCCACAAAAGTGATTCGTAAGGTTCCCGACAAAAGCGGCCAAATACTATGCCGAATCTGGATATCCGATTCGCCATCCTCAAGCTTCAGCCGGCCAAATTCCCAGTCGCCTGGCGAAAAATATTCTGCGAGCGAAATATTCTTATCAAAGAAGAAGCTAAATGACTCCGAAATCAAAACGTAAATGATTCCAATTGTTGTCCCAATCGAAATCAAAGCGCAAAACCCCAATCCAGCAACGACCAAATTCTCGTAGAATTTGCCCCGCTGTGTTGACTTGAATTTTCGATTCTTAAGCGAGTCAGGTAAATCTGAATCGAGTGGTAAGGAGCTCATTAACTAACGTATTTCCTGAAGTTGGAAAGGAACTTGCGATCCTTTCCAACGAGTAGGTCAAGACAACAATCAACTACTTCTTTATGTTTTCTCTTTTGAAAACATCACTCAATGCACCTGATCGTTTTTCACCACTCTCATCAATAAAATGTGTACCAACGATTTCATCTTCGATATTCTCGATGGCTGCATCGTAAAGTGACTGAGGTAAAGCAACATACTTTGCATCCTCGGCGAGCTTCTTCGCGTTTTCAAGGTAGTAATAAACAAACAGCTCAACTTGAATCTTATCCAGCGATCCTTTGTTGACGTAAATGAATAATGGACGACTAAACGGAGCATACTCACCAGACTCGATGGTTGACATCGTTGGCACGACTGCTTTGCCAGCCTTGTTGACAATCTTTACGGCTTTCAAATCGTTTTTATTGCTTTCGTAATAAGCAAATCCGAAAAAGCCAATTCCGAATTTGTCTTTCTTGACACCATCGACAAGTACATTGTCTTGCTCACTCATCGTAACGATATCGTTTTCGTTACGAAGCTTCTTTCCGTCCTGTTTAGCCAAAACTTCGTAGGCGTAGTCGTAAGTTCCAGATCCGGTGCCCGGCATGTAAGCGCGAATCGCTTCATCTGGCCACGCTGGATCAAGTTCTTTCCAAGTTTTGACTCCACCTTCAACGAAGATCTTTTTGAGTTGGTCGATCGTCAATTCGTTCACGGCTTCGTTGTCATTGTTTACAACAAACGTCAAACCGTCATAGGCAACGGGCAGCTCGTAGAATTCGACCTTGTTTTCCTTGCATCCATCAAGCTCTTTCTGTTTAATCGGACGAGAAGCGTCAGAAATATCCGTTTCACCCTTTGTGAACGATTTGAAACCGTTGCTGGTTCCTTCGCCGCCAACTGAGATCTCAACATTTGCGTAGTCTGCATTGAACCCAAGCTTCGCTTGATTCGAGATGGGTTCGACCGTGCTCGACCCCTCGATCATGATTTCTCCTGTGACTTTCGCCTTCTCTTCAGCGGCTATGCCACCCTCTTTTCCAGAATCGACGCCTGTTTCTGAAGCTGACCCACCGCTTTTGCCTTTGTCAGCGGTTTCTTTTTTTCCATCTCCGCCACATCCGGCAAGTAAAAATGCACACAATACAGCCAAAACCAAGGCATTTCGCCGAATTTCCATAGATTCCTCACATCTCAGTTGTTGCATATCGATTCGCCCATGTCATGGCAAATTCAAAGGTGAGATTGTCAATCCAGAATGTTAAGAAATGGTTAAGTTTTTGTTAAGCCTGCAAATTGGCTTGAGAAGTTGCCAATGGAACACTTACCGAGAACGTACTACCCCGACCAATCGTACTTTTTAACGTCATTTTCCCACCGAACGATTGCACGAGATGCTTCACAATCGAAAGCCCCAAACCAGTACCACCCTTTTCCCGGGACCTTGCCTTATCGACACGGTAAAAACGCTCGAACACACGTTCCTGTTGTTCCGGTGCGATTCCAATGCCGGTGTCGCTTACCTCGATGGTTACATGGTCCCCGTTGGTTTTACACGACACCAAGACTCGGCCTTCAGGCGGAGTGTATCGAATCGCGTTGCTTATTAAGTTGTCAATAATCGTCTGCATCCCTTCATCGTCGGCGCGGCCCCAGATTTCCTCTTCTGGCGTGTCGATTTCCAACATGATCTGAGCCTTACGAGCGTCGTCACGAAAGGTTTGCACGCGTTCCTCCAACAAAGAGCACATATCCACGTTAGTGATCTGAAATGCGGTCCGTCCCTCTTCAATCCGACCGAGATGAATGAGGTCAATGATGAGTTGATGGAGTCGATTCGCCTGCTCCTCGATCGTCGCCACAAAACCGACTCGATTTTCCAAATCATCCAACCCCCCCATTCGCAAGGTTTCGGAATAGGCCTTGATGGACGCGAGCGGTGTCTTCAATTCGTGAGAGACGTTGGCAACAAAATCGCGACGCATATTCTCCAGATGGCGCAAATTGGTCACATCATTAAAAACCAACATCGCCCGTTTTCGAGTTTCACTCGGCATCCACGATGCTCGTAATGCTAGCGTGCGCCGCAAGCCTCGGATGGTCTCGAATTCTGTTTTTACCGTCTCTTTTCGTGAAAAACACCTATCGACAACTTGTTCAATTGTCGGATTTCGCACCGCTTCCAAGAAAGACCGATCCTGCAATGTTTCAAGTTCAACCGACAGCAAACTCAACGATGACTCATTTGCATAAATGACTCGGCACCGATCATCAAGCACAATGACGCCTTCGATCATGTTATTGAGTACCGAATTCAAACGATCCCCGAATTCCCGCGCATTGACCAAATTTCTGTCAGCAGCCGTTTTGACCTTGAAGAAATCATGGGTGAGCGTGGATATCGGATCAACCATTCCCGATTTTTCATAAACGTAATCATCTTTTTCGATGCTGCTCAATCCGGTTTTCAACCGAGCCAACATCTGCTGCCGTTGAGACTTGCACCAAAGCAACGTTCCGCCAATGCCTCCCATCATGCCAATGAGCACACCTCCGACCCAAGAAAATGCAGATGTTTCAGCAAACAGAATCATTTGAGTCCCGATTTCGGCGAAAAAAATTGGCAGTCAACTAACTTTAGACCGCGTCAAGTTATGATGGACATTGGTCAGGCCCCGATCGCTTTCCGTTTTGAGCTACTTTTGAGCTACTTTTGATTCAGAAAGAAATCGAACCTAAATCGAAATGGTTTTTACGACGATTAATTTATAAGGCCCGATTGGCCATCAACAAGTTTTCCAACCATCATTCTTGCCCAAATTCTTTAAATCTTCAAATAGATCGGTCATTAAATCCCAATGAGTTCTTACCGTCTTACTCATCTTAAGCAGCTTGAAGCGGAAAGCATTCACATCATTCGTGAAGTTGCAGCAGAGTTCTCCAATCCGGTCATGCTCTACTCAATTGGAAAAGACTCCTCTGTGATGGTGCATCTGGCCATGAAGGCATTTTATCCGGGCAAACCACCATTTCCGCTTCTCCATGTGGATACGACATGGAAATTCCCTGAAATGTATGAATTCAAAAAAAATTATGCGATGGGTGAATTAGGTCTGGAGGTTCTGACACACATCAATCACGAGGGGCTCAAGCACGAAATTTATCCGCTGGACAATAGCGAAAAACATACGGAAGTTATGAAGACTGATTCATTGAAAACCGCCCTGGATAAATATAAGTTTGATGCGGCATTCGGTGGGGCTCGACGGGATGAAGAAAAATCGCGTGCAAAGGAACGAGTCTATTCGTTCCGTGACAAGTTCCATCGTTGGGACCCGAAAAACCAACGGCCTGAACTTTGGAGCCTTTACAACTCGCGTGTGAATCCAGGTGAAAGCATCCGTGTATTCCCACTTTCCAATTGGACTGAACTCGACGTTTGGCAATACATCCACCTTGAGCAAATCCCGATCGTGCCTTTGTATTACTCCGCACCCCGACCCGTTGTTGAGCGTGATGGTGTAGACATCATGGTCGTTGATGATCGCCTGCAACTAAACCCGGGCGAAAAACCGATCATCAAAAACGTCCGCTTTCGAACCCTTGGATGCTATCCATTGACGGGTGCGGTTGAATCACCAGCAACGACGCTTCCTGAAATCATTCAAGAGATGTTGTTGACGACTACCTCTGAACGTCAAGGTCGCAAAATCGATCAGGACGAAGGCGGCGCGGGCATGCAAAAGAAAAAAGAACGCGGTTACTTCTAAAAAGAAACTGCCCAATCAACGCGAGACAAAGCTTCAGCGTTCTCACGCAATGCTCCATTCCAGCATTGTCTCGCAAACTGCCAAATGCATAACTAATCATCGCAATCAAACGACTCGCAATAGACTTATGGCTCATCAATCTGAACTGATTAAGAACGACATTAACGCCTATTTGGAACAGCATGAAAAGAAAGAGCTAATGCGATTTCTAACATGTGGAAGCGTTGACGACGGCAAAAGCACGCTGATTGGACGTTTGTTTTATGACGCAAAGCTAATGTTCGAAGATCAACTTGCAGCAATCGAAAAAGAGTCTGTCACTCAAGGCACAACTGGTGGCAATTTCGACCCTGCATTGTTTACCGATGGCTTGACCGAAGAGCGAGAGCAAGGCATCACGATCGATGTTGCTTACCGATACTTCTCAACTAATAAACGGAAATTCATCATTGCCGACACGCCCGGGCATGAACAATACACTCGAAATATGGCGACCGGTGCGTCCACGGCGGACCTTGCGATCATTTTGATCGACGCTCGACACGGCGTGTTAACTCAGACCAAACGGCACAGCTTCATTGCGTCGCTGCTGGGAATTAAACATATCCTGGTCGCCGTGAACAAAATGGATTTGGTCGACTACAGCGAAGATCGGTATGAAGAAATTCAACAAAACTATCGCGACTTTGCGTCACGGCTCGAAATCCCCGATCTGCACTTCATACCAATTTCAGCACTGCTTGGAGACAACATCGTAGACCCTAGCGAAAACATGCCATGGTATAACGGTTCAACGCTGATGAATTTCTTGGAGAATGTCTACATCGGCTCCGATCGTAACATGGGAGACTTTCGTTTCCCCGTTCAGTATGTCAATCGACCGAATCTCGACTTTCGCGGCTTCTGCGGCACCATCGCTTCGGGGATCATTCGAAAAGGTGATGAAATCGTTGCATTACCCTCTGGAAAAAAGAGCAAGGTCAAAGCCATTGTGACTCAGGATGGCGAATTGGATGAAGCTTTTAATCCGCAATCGGTGACGCTCACTCTTGAGGATGAGATTGACGTCAGTCGCGGCGACATGATTGTGCGTCCCGGCAACGTACCCAAGGCCGCGCAGGATTTTGACGCAGCGATTGTTTGGATGGGCGAAGAACCTTTGGTTGCAGGAAAAGAATATTATTTTAAACATACAACCAAAGTTGTTTCCGGCACAATCAACAAACTTCGATATCAAATCGATGTGAATACGCTTTCGCGACAGGACGCCGCGAAATTGGCACTCAATGAGATTGGACGATGCAGCGTCTCTCTTTCTACTCCAATTTTCTTTGACGGCTACAAGCGAAATCGCGATACCGGCTCATTCATCATCATCGATCGAATTTCGAATGTGACGGTCGCTGCCGGGATGATCTTACAGCGGACGTCCAGCGAAGAAAAAGTTGATTATTGGGATGAAGTCGACACCGAAAAATCCGCCTCCGAAGTTTCCAGTGAAGTCACATCCGAGGAACGAGAAAAACGATTCTCGCAAAAGCCTGTGACCATCTTGTTGACAGGAAAGCCAGGCGCTGGAAAAACATCTATCGCTCGCGCCCTAGAACGACGCTTGTTCACCGAAGGGTACAGTTCGATCGTTTTAGACGGCCCGATGCTGCGTCGGGGGATCAGTAAAGACCTCGACTTTACCATGGATGGACGAAGTGAAAATCTTCGCAGAGCGACCGAGATCGCCAAGATCATCAATCAATCAGGACAAATCTGTATTCTGTCCATCGTCGCACCCAGTGAAGAAGTCCGCAAAAAAGCGGCCAGCTCATTCGGTGATGGCCCGTTCGTTGTTGCTCACTTGGATGCTCCCGAATCTCAATTAGAAAAACGGAATGCCAACCGCAAAGTTCATGAGATCGCTTATGAAGCTCCAGAGAGCCCGACCATCAAGATTGATACGGGCGTTCATTCACCGCCCGAGTGTGCCAATGAGCTATTTGACTATTTGAAAAACGAAGAGATCTTACTTTAACTTCAAGAGATCTTTGCTGTAACTTGCAGAATTTTCCAACATCTCGATCGAAAGCCGAGCCGGCAGTAAACCGGGACGGGGAAGATGGGTTTGGGTCCGGCTCTCGCCCGTTGTTAACGCCGCCGCCAAACGCCTGATGATTTAGACCACGTTTGACGCCCGCGAATTTAGAGCCCGCGAGTTTGAAAACGCGAAAAATGCACTTCGTCTAAATGCTCTTACTCTAAATGCACTTGAAGTTGCGATTCATTTGCACCGATTCATTTGCACCGGCTGCAGGAGACTTCATACGCCTGCGGCGATGAATCCAGAATCGAGCCGCCCAACCAATAAGCCTCGGACCAACAACGTACTTATGGCGTGTCCGGGGTACCGTTTTCAGTTGCCTTCACTGCGTCATCTGCAGTCAAAGCCGGTTTAGCGTCAGCTTCTTTTGATGTGCCCTCTGCCGCGTCTGTCTTTGTTGGCTTTTTGGCTTCAACTTTTTCCATACCGTCATCTGATTTTTTGACCGGTTCCAAAGCCCTCTCGTCAACCGCCGGCTTGTTCACCGTTGGACGACTTGCGACTCTGCGATCTTCAATCAAAACCCACTCAGAAACTCTTCGCGTTTGCTTGACCATTTCCGTAACAGGAACCAACTCAACAACCCGAACTGGAATCTCACGAGTACGTGTTACCGATTTGTAGGTGACATTTTCAACAGGTACTTTCCGGACAGATGTCTCCGAGACGTATCGCGTTTCCTGATAAGGAATTCGACGAACTTCGCGTTTAAGAACAGGTTTTCGTACGGTCACGGGAACTTGACGAATGACCGTTTCGGGAACCAGTTTCCGGGTCGTAACTGGCACCTTACGTGTTACGGTTTCATTGACATACTGAGTCGACGTGACTGGTCGCTGAACAACCTGAGTTTGCGGCTGATAAGTGGTAGTCGGTACAACCTGCTGCACAACGTTTGGCACATAAGTTGGACGGACTTGATAAACACCGGGACCTTGTTGCGGAACCCAACGCAATCCGCCGCGTTGATAAGCTAATTGTCCGGTTCGCGGATCCGCCATGTAACCTGATCGAACCCAATTGATACGATTGCGAACATTTCCGGGTTGGTATGTCATCTGATTTTGGACACCACCATAATCGACCAACTGCTGGTTGTAAGTTGTAACCGGCTTAAGCGTCGTGACGCTTTCATTCACCATCGTCGTTGATGTTACAGGCTTCTGATACACAGTTGTTTCATCCCGGTAACTCGTCTCCGTCACTGGCTTGTAGGAAGTGATGCGTTCCTCCTGCATCTGGGTGCTCGATTCCCAATCGGTTCGCTCAATTGTCTCTTCACGATACTTCGTTTCAGTGATCGGTTTCAGCGTCGTAATCGTCTCTTCACGGGTCGAGGTTTCCCGAACTGGCACCTGTTCGGTATACGTCTCCGTTCGCATTTCAGTCTTCACAACTTCCTTGTACGTCGTGACCGGAACTTCCTGAACAACATCGCGAGTGACCAATCGGTAAGTCTTTGACTCAATCGGTGCTGATGCAACCGGCGAAGGGTACGATGGAATTGGATCACATATGATTTGCCCCGAAACGGATTGCACAAACCCGAATGAGACGATGGCGGCCAAGAAAGTTTGAGCTAACTTGGTTACAGTTTTGGATGACAATGAAGGAATAGAAACCGACATGTTGGACTCTTTTCGGATGACAAATGACTATGAGAGGCTTCGGAATCCCTAACTCGCAGCAATTCCTCTTCAAATCCCTGCTCGACCTGTTCAATCCCTTTCCTTTTAATTCTGTCGAACCGATCCCATTGCCGCAAATGAAAAACCACAAAAAACAGGAGATAAGATGATCCTAAATCGATACAAGCAAACGAGTTAGGAGAATTTTTCTGAAGATGAAGATTCTTGTTTTGAATAAGCTGCTAGTGAAACATAAATTCACCGAAGTCATTGTTAGTCAAGCAGTTACATCAATTTACACCCCAGTCTAATTAATCCGTTTATTTTGAATCGGACGATCGTCACACCATAAGCCTATGCTGAAAATTGATTTAACCCTTGCAACACCGCAACAGAACATTGCCTTCGAACAGGCAATGTTTGATGCTTTGGAAATCAATGCGTCTGAATCCAAGGGCAATTCTAAGCCAAATTCGCAAACCGCCCTGCCAACTGAATTCTTGCGGCTTTGGGAGCCGCAAGCGAAGTTTGTGGTGCTTGGTCGATCGGGCAAAATCAAAGACGAAGCGTTCGTTCAACGTTGTCGTGAAGACGGCGTCCAAATCATTCGTAGAGCAAGCGGCGGAGGAACGATTCTTGCCGGCGCTGGATGCTTGATGTATTCGGTGGTTCTTTCCAGCATCAGGAATCCAGCACTACGTGACATTGGCTATTGCCACCAATTTATTGCTGAACGCATGAAATCTGCATTTGCAAAATGCGGCAAGCCAATTGAACGACATGGTCATTCAGATTTATGCGTACAAGACGATGACGGCATCACTAGAAAATTCTCAGGTAATGCCATGCGGTTAGGGAGATCAAATCTTATTTACCATGGCACGCTTTTGATTTCGTTTGAACTTGAGGCCATCGCACGCTATTTACAGTTTCCCTCAAAGCGTCCAGATTATCGAGATCAGCGTTCGCATTTAGAGTTTGTAACCAACATTGAAGTTGATTCGGCGGCCTTAAAGCAATCGATCAGCGCTGCATTTGGAGCGAGCCAGGAGATCACGTCTGTTGAAAAATCTCATTTGCTGAAGCAAACCGAAATCCTCGTGACAGACCGCTATTCAAAAGATGACTGGAACTTCATTCGATGAGCGACGAAGCAAACAATCGGTTTTACAAACCCGGACGTCAATCGGTCGGTGCCAAGCGGTTCCAATACGGGCCCCAACGTTGATCACGAGTTTGATACGTTTTGAGATACGCTTTGTACTTTTCTGATTGCGGAGGGTCTTCTTCGCTTCCGTAGGGGTAAGATTTCATCGTGTCGAATGGTAGGGGGCCAACCATTTGACCAGTGACCGTATTCACATCACCATCTTTGTCGTAGCCGATCAAATGGATCACGAAGTCACGCTTCCAACCAGCAGGTGGCTCCGGAACTGCCGCGAATTTGAGTGTCATTTCATCGCCTGATCCAATCACGGAAAGTCGGTCGTCTTTTTCCGTTAATAACGAATGGACATCGCCGTAGCGAGTAAACGATCCTGTCATCGCTGGCCATCGCGGCGATTTGGTTACCTTGGAATAGTCATACCATTCAGGCGACATTTCATCGACCGCATAACGCTCCGAGAAACCGCGGTAATGGAGATTGGCTGATTTCAATTCCAGTTCGGTTTCGTTCAATTCAACTGCTTTTTCATTCTGTGTATAGAAAACTTGATCCCAATAAATTTCATGACTAGTTTGAATGCGCAGTCGATAATCATCGGTCAAAAATGCGTTTGATAAATCGACAGCGATCATTTTCGGCTTGCCGCCGGGAAACCCCATTGGATCGACGGTTTTGACCCATTCACCCCTTTCGTTTGGGACCAAGATCACTGGTGTTTTGGGTCCATCGACATCTGGATTCTGCGAAAAAGATATATTTAAGGAACAATCGGTTGGACGAATCCAGCCATGCAAAAACAGTGTGAGGTTTTCTGCCGATTTCAATTCACCCAGGTCCAATTCGAGATAATGAATCGGTGTGAGCCCTTTGGCGATTCGCGATTTGAATCCCTTGAAGTACTTCTTGTCAAGTTTTTCTATTTGGGCGAGTTTGTCATTGCCATACATATCTCTCGCAGCGACTGGCAGCCGGGGATTCGACACCGTATGAATTTTTCGTTGGGCGATAAATCCGGGACCGACTTTTTCATTGGTAAAGATCTCAACATCGGCCGGATGATCTACCGCGTAAAGCTTTACCAAATCAAAATACGCGGCTTCACGGAGTTCTTCTGTGATTTGCAATCGATATTCGCCG
>CAJQQR010000061.1 GCA_905480545.1 uncultured Pirellulaceae bacterium | reverse complement strand
GGCATCATCTCGCTCAGAAAAATGATCGTGATGAGGGACCCAATGGCAAACAACGCAGCGAGCGTTTGGCTGTCGCCAAGTTTAATGGCGACGACCGACGAGATCGCAAAGTAGGTGACATTGATGACTAAATTCCAGAACAAAATCGCCGACAGCAATCGGTCGGGATTGTCAAGTAACTTGATGACGAGCCGTTGCCGGGACGTTCCGCGTGAAAGCACCTTGCGATCGCGGGCACGAAGCGAGAAAAAAGCGGCCTCGGACGCAGAGAAGAATCCGGAGACAAATATCAGCACACCCATTGCGATCAAAAATGGGACGGCTTCTGCTAATTCATTCATGGATTACGAGTTCAGACATGCAAAAATTCTCGACTTGAGTGCCAACGCCAGAACGCGGCAAACCCCTGACGAAAGGGATCAAAAGATCAATCGTCGTCCATTGATTTTTGCCGTCCCATCGAGATGTTAAATTCGCTGAGTGCAGGAATCATCATAGCGGAAGTCGTAAATCCATACACCGTCATCAAGATGATATAAACGGGCGTGACCTGTCCTATCAAAAAGCTGGTAATGGCATAGAACATCGAAATCGGAAGTGCTCCACTTGCCAGTGCGATCGCCGACGATGGATTTTTTGCACCCAGACCCACAAACAAGCCAATTCCACCAAACACGATAAATGCGAGGAATGGAGCCAGCATGCTTTCAAAGGATGTTGTGCTGAATGAAATCATGATCAACATGCAGGTCATGACCCCCAAAAACAAGAAAAATACCGTTCCCAAACTGACGGCAATGGCTTGGCGGGAATTGTAATAAATCATTCCGCAGTGGATTCCCAGCATCGTAGCGAAAAGATTGAGGACCATTAGACCCGTGGTCAGAAAGATCAAATTCTCCAGAGATATCTTTTTGAAGAACCACAAGGCAAGGCAAATCAATATAGGCAACACGATCATCTCTTTGGCGACATAAAACACTCCGCCAATCTTGCCGAATAGAAATTCTTTCGGCGAAAGGTCAGTCACCAAAAGCAAATCCAGCGAGCGGCCATCCCGTTCATTTGTCACCGAACTGACCGCCAAAGCGTTTACAATCACAAGGCTGACGAGAAAAAAAGGCGCCAACGGAAGCGCAAACGCGGGAATCAATTCCCCCAATGCAGAAATGGTCGATGTCCCAGAATTCATGATTCCGTATACAGCGGAAATTACGAAAAAGAAGATGACCCAATACGCGATTTGCACAACAAGTACCTTGCGCCCGTAAGCCCAAGTGCAGATCTCACGCCACAGCACGGGATTATCCCAAACAACCCGGCTTTTTTGTGAGGCAGCACGAACTCGAGCATCAACATGTTCGGAACGAGCGGACTCAGCAGCCGTATTTTCAACTGCGGGATTTGAGGGCGAGCTGGAATCCGTTTCGATTTTGCCGTCGCCATTGGAAAGACCATCAGTGGTGCCCCAGATGCTATCTTTTTCGTCTTCCTCTTGTTGACCGGGTCGAACGTCGCGGCTTGGATTCCAAACGCGGACCCGAAGAATCGAAATGCTATTTAAAATGGTTGCGACTAAAATCGCGACCACGCAGAAAGGCAAAACATTGGTTTGCCAATTTAAATTGATTCCTGGATCAGATGCGGCAAAGATCGCGCGCATCGGACTAAACGCGCCAGCGATTGTCATTGAAGAAACGCCGGCAATTTCAAAATTTACAAATGCCACCGCCTCCCAAATTCCAATCCAGAACGCAAGCGCTAAAGCCGTGATGGAAAGAATTTGAAACGTCTTCTCCCGCCAAAAACCAACCGTCGCACCGAGACTACCTGCTGCAATCGCGCTAAGGCCGGTGACTAATATCACCCACATGACTTGTTGAAACGATGTCCCCCCAAACAATACGACCAACATAAAAATGGGCACCGCCGTGGCGAGCATCACTCCGATGCTTAACAGGCTGGAAAACAGTTTTCCTAGCACGAGTTCAGAGTTTGTAATTCGAGTCAGCAAAAGAAGGATCAGAGTGTTTTTGTCTTTTTCCTGCGAAACAGAACTGGCCGCCTGAACCGCGGAAAGAAAAACGATCAATGCCAATTGCATCGGGCACAAAACACGAAACAAAATGGTTCCAAATCTTGCCAGGTCGCCGATGTTATTAATGAGCTGTGTTCCAAAAACAAGGAACCACGCGGTGCACATCAGCACAAATAGCATCGAAGCATAAAGCGTTCGGAACACGTAAAGCCGTGGACGACGGGGAGCGGTGACGGCTTCACGAGCAAAAACGGGACCTGCGAACAACTGATTGACTTTGCTTTTGAGTTTTAAGTTGGGAAAAATTGAGCAGTATGATCACAAATCAAACGATTTGCAGAGTCGAACGCTGCTGAGGTAAATGTCGAACGACTTGACTGAAAAGAATCTCAGAAAGTCTCATTATATTTTGGACGTTTATTTCTTTGCCAGTGCCGAAATCGACTCCAATCGTTAAGATTTCGCGTTGGCCGTCACCTAGAAGCCTCGAAGTCGAAAAAATGACACCAGATGAAAACCGCGGAATAAAGGTGAAAATCGATGGAAACGTCCATTACAATTGGAAAAACGTGACAAAAACCGCGTTCCATTCTGACTTTAACGGTCAAAATGGAAAGGTGAAAATACACGAAACCTAGTTTATCGGACCGTATGTTATGATGCGTTTAGCAAACGGACGTCAAACAAGATCGAGTCATTTCTACGAATAAAAATGGCTTTTGATCGTTTGAGTGATGCGGAATTGGCGTCAATCAGCAAATCACCCATGAAAACAACTCACCCTTTCTCCGGCATCATCTACCTAATCGTGGCCGCGATTTTTGGCGCGGTGATGATTTTCTTGCCGGGAAAAATCCTGGAGCAATACGCGAAGGTGACGGAATCCGGGCCTGTCGCAACCGGACTGTACATTGCCGGGGTCGTGATTGGAGCTATTTTGATTTTTGGTGCGGCGGGAATCGTTTTTTACAGGCTTTGGAAGAACTCGGCACTGAAAAAGCAAAAGCAGAAAGACCGAAACAAAAACCCAAGCGAGCTATCGCAAAGCCAAAAAGAAGCCGAGCTAAACGAAAATTTCGATGCGATCAAGGACTTAGGCGAAGACTCAGAAGCTGCCGAAGCCCTTCGAGATGAAATCGAGCCACTTGTCCGTGATCTTCAAGATAAGCATCGCGAAAAGAAATTGGAAATTGTCGCGTTTGGATCAATTTCGTCCGGCAAATCATCTGTATTAAATCTTTTGGCCGGCCGCGATGCATTTGTAACGGACGCCAAAGGCGGGACAACCGTCAGTCGAAACGAGATTCCTTGGCCAGGTCAAGATCAAGTCATTCTGGTCGACACGCCCGGACTGGGTGAAATCGATGGCGAGGAACATGTGCACGTCGCGGCCGAATCGGCTCGCGACGCAGATGTTGTGTTGGTCGTCGTGGATGGACCGCTGCGTGATCACGAATTCGAATTGCTTGAGAGTCTTTCGCAGATGGAAAAGAGAGCTCTCATCTGTGTAAACAAAACGGATTGGTTCAAGTCGAACGACCTCGAAAAGCTTCTATCCCAAATCAAGGAACAGACGTCCGAATTTGTCGCGGAAGACGATATTGTTACGGTTCAGGCTAAACCGGTCGATCGAATTCGACAACGCGTCGAACCGGATGGGACAACCGTCGAGGAAACGATTCATGTCGAACCGGATATCGAAAAGCTGGCAAAGCGAATGTTGAACGTCGTGAGCCGAGATGGCAGCGATTTGTTATTGGCGAATTTGCTGTTGCAATCGCGAGGCATCGTCGAGCAAGCACGGGACAGCGTCCAGCGGGCTCTCGATAGGACGGCTCGTGGAATCGTTGACAAATACATGTGGACTGCGGGTGGAGTGGCTGCGGCAAGCCCTTTTCCCGTCTTGGATTTGATTGCCGGTTGTGCCGTGAACACGAAAATGGTCATGGATCTGGGGAAGGTCTATCAGCAAAATATCGATTTGGAGACAGTAACCAGTCTGATTGGCCAACTGGGCAAAACGTTGTTGACGACCATCGGAACCAACACGACCGGACCGATTATTGCAGCGGTGGTTGGATCGATGTTGAAAACGGTGCCGGGGATCGGAACGGTTGCGGGCGGTGCGGTTCAAGGCATTGCACAAGCGCTCGTCGCACGATGGATGGGCTACGTCTTTATTGATTACTTCAAGAACGAAATGCGGCAACCTGAGGGTGGACTTGCTGCTTTAGCACGAAACAAATGGAATGCGTTAACCACGGTAAACGAATTGCGAAAACTTGTTGGCGAAGCACGCGACAAAACAAAACGGTCTGACAATTAGCGCTTGATCCAAATTTCCCAATATTGAATCTGAACCATTATCATAGTGAATAACGAATCGATCCCAGAAACTTCCGAACCATCTGAAGTTAAATCGAACGATGTCAAATCGGCGAATGAACGTTTAGGCGAAGCCAATCTTGATGCGGATAGCTCACAGCCTCTGGCTGAAGAGTTGTTGGTCAATAATGACTTTTCGACGACCCAAGAGAGCGACGAACTAAAGCAATATAACGCTGCAATGGGCTCAGTCGAGTCAACTTTAGCCAAGTTGCGTGGTTGCGGCGAAAATGAAAAGGCCTCGCTTCGTGACGATTTGAAGCAACTGAGCCAGATGTACCAAAAGCTGTCCAAAGGCCGAATTGATATTGTCATCTTTGGTGAGATTAGCACGGGGAAATCGGCATTGATTAACGCGTTGATTGGCGAAGCCGTTGCCGCTGTTGATGTTCAGGGTGGATGGACCAAAGAGATTTGGGGCACCTCTTGGGAAGGAACGGGGCATCGCATTGCCGGCCTCGACAATTCTGAAATCGTTTTGATTGACACGCCAGGAATCAACGAGGTCGGTGGTGCAGATCGAGGCGACATGGCGACCGACGCGGCGCGACGCTCCGATTTAATTCTATTTGTGACCGACTCCGACTTAAATGAAACGGAGTATACGGCCTTGTTGAATCTCGCTTCGCTCCAAAAGCCGATTATTTTGGTGCTCAATAAAATCGATCTTTACAGCCCTGATCAGCAAAAGCGATTAATCGAGGTTCTTGTCCACGATCGCGTCGGCGATTTTATTCCGGAAGATCAGATTGTCAAAACGACTGCAGATCCGCGTGAACTGGAGTGCATCATCGAAAGCGCTGACGGTTCGACGCGCAATGAGTGGCGAAAGCCGGCTCCCAAAACTGAAGATCTGAAACTGAAGATCATCGAAATTTTGGAGCGTGATGGATTGGATTTAATTGCCCTCAATGCAGCGCTGTACGCAGCGGACAAGACAGATCGAATTGCATCGCTACGAGTCGCGTTGCGCGAGAAACATGCCAACAAGTTGATCATGACGTATGCAACGATCAAGGCCGTTGCCGTTGCTGCCAATCCAATTGCGGTCGCTGATGTGTTAGGCGGAGTCGCGGTCGACGCGACGATGGTGATGATGTTAGCCAAAGTTTACGGGCTGGAAATGTCATTGGAAAAGGCAAAAGAGCTTTCCAAAGCCATCCTGAAATCCGCTGGTTGGATTGGAATTGGAGAAGTCGTTGGTGCGGCCATCAAGTTTTTTACACTCACTGCCGCAACGCCATTTACGATTTTGCCACAGGGTGCCGCAGCCGGATACAGTTCTTATATCGTCGGACACGCTTCGAAATACTATTTTGAACATGGCGCGTCATGGGGTTCCTCTGGACCAAAAAACGTCGTCAAAGAAATTCTTGCCAGCACAGACAAGCAGTCCATTATCAGCAGTTTGAAAGAAGAGATTCAGAGCAAGCTTTCGCTGAACCGGCACGCAAAAGTTTGAGCGGATCATTCAGGGTGCGGATCATTCAGGAGCTGAGAGCCGGTGTCCATGCGGTTAACCCGATGCATCTGCATGAACGAGATTGGAATGGTTTGTCTTTTCACCGTTTTCGGATTCGGCACCGCGTTAACTGAGCGGGTTACCTCATTCGATTATTCGAAACCTGCAGCTAAGTAGCCCGCCTATTTAACATAAACAATGACTCGTTTTGAATGGTTACAATTTTGGTGAGGGCAATTTTTCAGAATGGCCTTCTAATTCCTTGATCTTTTTCCGCTGGTTTTTGTCCAACGCTTTAAGCATTTTCTCCTTCCCAGCTTTTCGCATTTCAGCAATCTTTTCCTGAATTGCTGCTTCCGTTTCTATCTTTATTTTTGCGAGTTCCTTTTTCTGCTCTTCGGTCGTTTTGATTTCTTCCTTAAATGGAGCATTTGAAACGGCATGGGTGAACCCGAAAATTTGGACCGCTTTTTTGAACTTCATTCGCTGAATCAAATTAACTTGATGTGGGACCAATGTCTCTTTAACTTCCTCTTCCAGCTCAAGTCGCAATTTTTTCATTGCCTTCTGGAATTCCTGTGTCATTGCGTCTCGAACTTTTTTTGATGCTTTGACGTCAGTTCGCTGATGGTACCGCTTGTTGAGTTTGGCAGAACCTTCTTGAAGTTTTTTTCTAATTGCCGTGAATTGATTCTTTTGCTCACTCGAAAGATCAATTTGCTCTTGAACCTTCGGTGAAGCGAGGTAGTCAACCAGCGGTTGGTTTGCTGGCGAATAAGATTCGAACACCATCCGATTGGTTCCGTTATTTCCCACGGCCATTAATGTTCCAGCGAAACGGTTATTTTCAGTCCCGGGAGAAGCCAGTTCGATGCGAATCGTTGAGAGAAAGTCAACATCATCCCCTGCTCTGAGAGACCCAACCGAGGGAATCGGTTTGGTTTGAGCGTCTTGAGCGGAGACATGTTTTGGGAACATATCTGACGAAACGAACAATTGAACAATCAAAAATCCGCAAATAAAATTCCAATGCATCACGAGCTCCGATAATGGTTTGATGATCAATGATTCGATCTGGCGATCGAAAACCAACAGGTTACTGCACAAACATTGATCTTTTCAGAAAATGGGTCCGTAATCCATCTTGAATTCGATTTGGCAGCAGAATCAGACGATTTTGCCACGTTTTCCCCTAAATTGTCGTGAAACGGAATTACTTCGTAACTTGCACAATCATCGGCGGGTAAAAAGAATGAACAGTTCCCGATTATCTTCGGGCTTAATGATTTCCACTCCAAAAATGTTTAAATGCGTACTTTTATTATTTCGATGGTTGTCCTTGGCGTTTTGATCGGGATCGGCTTCGCGGCATCTGGCCCGATCATGAGAGCGATCCGAGAGGCCAATAAGCCGGTTTGGCGAACTGTCGAAGTCAGCACCGGCGAAATTTCAACCTCGGTGGACTCGACCGGTACAGTGAAACCGGTTTTATCCATCCAGATTGGTGCGTTCGTTTCCGGTCCCATTCAGGAACTTCATGTCGAGTTCAATCAGGAAGTGGAAAAAGAAGAATTACTCGCGGAGATTGATCCACGGCTGTACGCGGCAGCTGTAAAGCGTGATACCGCCACGCTCAACACTCGAAAGGCGGAAGTGCAACGGATCGACGCGCTTCTTGAGCAAGGTCGCCGTGAGGAGAAACGAGCGCTTGACTTGAAAGATGACAACGATGGCTACATTTCTCAATCGGAATTGGATCAGTACGTCTACAACGTTCAGTCGCTAGAGGCTCAGCGTGTTGTTGCCTTGGCGTCAATTGAACAAGCTGAAGCGAATCTGGACAACTCCAAACAGAACCTTGACTACACAAAAATTCGTGCTCCAGAAGCTGGAATTATAATTGATCGCAAGGTCGAACCCGGTCAAACCTTAACCGCCCAATTTCAAACACCTGAAATGTTTGTGATCGCTCCTGGGATGCGAGAAAAGATGCATATCTTCGCCGATGTTGACGAAGTTGACATTGGGAAAATTATCAAAGCGTGGAATGAGAAGCGTCCGGTGAAATTTACGGTTGATGCCTATCCGGAAGATCTCTTCGAAGGAACCATTTCTGAGGTTCGGTACAGTTCAACTGAAACACAAAACGTGGTGACCTATCCGGTAGTCGTAGAAACGTCAAATTCCGATTTGAAACTTCTACCTGGAATGACTGCGACGATCGAATTCCAAATTGAAAAGAAAGAAAACGTAACGCGGATTCCAAACGCCGCGATTCGTTTTCTTCCGGACGTAAATTACGTACACGAAGATGACAAAGAAATCATCGACGGGACCTCATTCGAAAACGTTGAGGATGACGGACAAGAGGCCGAACTGACGGCTTCTCAAAAACAGGAAGCCGAAATCAAACGTCAGCGACGTCATGTCTGGTATCTGGACGGCGAGAAGCTTCGTGCCGTCGAAATCAAAATTGGCATCAGCGACAATCGCTATACCGAAGTCCTCGAGGGAGACGTGGCAGGTCGCACACTTGTTAGCGGAATCAAACCGAAGGGTGGAAGTTAAGTGGGATTCTGGAATACGTTTCGAATCGCATTTCGGGCGCTCGGAAAAAACAAAATGCGTGCCGGCTTAACGGTATTGGGTGTGGTCATTGGCATTGCTGCGGTGACCGCCATGGTTTCGATCGGCCAAAGCCTTAGCCAAGTCATTCAAGGGCAATTCGACAGTTTGGGTACGAACGTTATTATCGTCTCGCCCAAGAGCGAACGGCGCGGTGGTGTCAGGCGGAACACAGCGCAGACGCTAACCGCAGAGGATGCCGCGGCAATGGTTCGTGATTGCCCCAGCGTGAAGGCATCGTCGCCTTTGGTAGGAACAGCCGGGCAATTGATCTACGGAAATTCGAACTGGCTCCCCAATCAAATGCTTGGCGTGGGGGAAGGCTTTGAGCAAATCGGGACTTGGCAAGTCTTGGAGCCTGGTCGATTCTTTAACTCGTCAGATATTAAATCCAGTTCTAAAGTTTGCGTGATCGGCCAAACGGTCCGTAAAAAGCTTTTTCAGACCCGTAATCCACTTGGCGAAACGATCCGAATCAAAAAAATTCCCTTCAAAGTCGTCGGCGTTTTGAAAGAAAAAGGGACCGACCTGGTGGGAAGTGATCAAGATAACATCGTCTTGATGCCTTATTCCACGGTTAGGAAACGACTTCAAGGATCAAGCTTCAATAACGTCGATATCATTTTTGTATCGGCGAAGAATCAAGGAAAGATGACCGAAGCGACTTACGAAATCAATCAATTGCTGTTGGATCGACATCGCATTGGTCAAAGTGAAACCCCCGATTTCCAAGTCCAAAGTTCAACACAAATTGCTGGCGTGTTCGGAGCAATCACAGGAACGATCACAATGTTCCTTTCAGCGATCGCGGGAATTTCATTGCTGGTTGGCGGCGTTGGCATCATGAACATTATGTTGGTTTCGGTAACCGAGCGGACACGTGAGATTGGCATCCGAATGGCGGTCGGCGCAAGTTCATGGGACATCATGTTTCAGTTTTTGGTCGAGTCCGTATTGCTCTCCTGTTTCGGTGGCTTTGTCGGATTCGGAATTGGTGTTGGATTTTCCGCGGGCGGAACGGCGCTGATCAATTTGCTTTCACCCGGTGCGGACTGGCCCGTCGTGATTTCCATAACTGCTGGTGTGATTGCATTTATTTTCGCAACTTTTGTTGGAGTCGTTTTTGGGCTCTATCCAGCAATCCGCGCCAGTCGCCTCGACCCCATTGACGCACTGCGTTACGAGTAGAGTTGGCGGATAAACGAACTCATGTTTGATTCTCAAATTCAATCCAGTGAATTCAATGCCTGAATTTTGGGAAAGTCGTGCCGGTGACATTGACCTTTGCATGGAACAGGCTTCCTGCGTGCGGTTGTTTTTCCAGGTCTTCCTCAGAAATCCCTTTTCGCGCCGTCGTGATATAAAGATCGTTTAGATCATTGCCACCGAATGCACATGCGGTGACATTTGCGACGGGCAATTCGATCTTTTCTAGGAATTCCCCCGAACGCGGATCGAATTTGGCTACAGCCCAACCGTCCCACATCGCAATCCATAAATTATCCTCCGCATCGATCGACATTCCATCTGGATAACCCATCCCGTCCGGTATTTCGATTGCAATTCGACGATTCGAAATCTCACCCGTCGCATTATTGAAATCGTATGCAGCGACTTTTCGAGTTGGCGAGTCAATGTAATACATTGTTTTCGCGTCGTGGGTCCAAGTGATTCCGTTTGAAATAAAAATGTCGGTTTCGCGTTGGTGACATGTAGCGTCACCGTTTAGGCAATAAAGAGCACCCGTTGCCTTTTCTTCCACCTTTTCCATCGTACCGGCCCAAAATCGTCCGGATGGATCGCATTTGCCATCATTGAATCGATTCCCTTCTTTGTCGGATTCCGGATCGATGATTGGAGTCAATTGTTTGGTCGCGGGATCGAAGGAAAAGAATCCATTTTCAAGCGCAACGGCAACTCCCCCCGATTCTTGTAAGACTACGGTGCCGATTTGCTGACCCATCTCGAACCTGGTGTTTTCGCCAGAAATAGGGTCAAAGCAAAAAAGTTCGCCTGCAAAAATATTGATCCACCACAACGCCTTCTTTTCCACATCCCAGAGTGGGCCCTCACCCAGAAAGACTTTTGAGTCCAGTATCAAATTGGCGTCGGGCATTGCGAAGTTCTCCAACAAAGGTAAAAACGTGGCGTATCCATCGATACGAATCAAGTTAAAAGATTATCGCGGATGGCAGTCGTCGGAAAAAGGAGTGATTGAGTTTGTTAACAAAACAAAAGAAAACAACAGACGACAGATGATTTGTATTCGATTAGTTTGAGTGCAGTGAGCGTTTTGAACCACTTTTCTGATCGTTGGTGTTCAAACGAAACGCGTTGATACCAAGACAAACGAGAGGGTCCATAGCATTTCTTTTATCGTCTCTCATTTACCCTATGGATGGTTGGATCGAAAGCTAAACTGAGTAGGTGAAAAGCGCTCAATAAAAACTCCTGAAGCAGAGATCGAATGATTAGTAGGCCAAATCAACATCAGTTATGGATTGCGAGCAGCCAGAAGTTATGAACCTCGTCATTATTCACTATCATTTGAAACGTGGTGGCGTGACAAGCGTGATTGCGAACCAGCTCAAGTCTCTAGATTTTGAGGAAACGCCGGTAAGTAAGATACTTGTTCTGCATGGCCCGGATGACACGGGGTGGGACCTTTCGCTGGACTCGGGAATGGTGAACTTCCAGTTTGAAAGAAAGATGTGCTCGGAATTTGGATACGAGCAATCAGATGCTGAATTCAATCCAGATTTGGCGAAGACAATTGTTGAAGGGTTAGACGAAAGAGGATTCGAACGGGACCAAACCGTCATTCAAATCCACAATCATGGACTTGGCAAGAACAATTCAATCACCGCCGCGGTCAGCGGTTTAGCAGACGCAGGGTTTGGTTTGTTACTTCAGATCCATGACTTTGCGGAGGACTTTCGCCCGCGGAACTTTGAGTTCTTAAATCGCGCCGCGAAGACGCTCTCCAAAACTTATCAACAACTTGTTTACCCCAAGAATTCGCGAATTCATTACGGTTGTTTGAATCGGCGAGATTTCGATGCGTTGCTGGAATCTGGAGTCGACGAAAGCCATCTCCATTTTCTTCCCAACCCGATTGCCGTTGGTGATTCGGTGAAGACGTTCGATTCCAATTCAACAGCTGTGGGTACAGTAACCAATCACGATTCATCTGAGAAAGTCTCACGCATTGGAGACGCGATTGGTGTGGAGGGCTCAAAGCAACTGGTTCTTTTTCCGGTTCGCGCGATTCGACGAAAGAACATTGGCGAGGCAATCCTATTTGCTGCGGTTCATGAACAGGTTCATGTCGCGATTACGTTGCCCGCCGTTTCACCAGTGGAAAAAGAGTCATACGACCCATTCGTCCGATTTTCTCGTGAGCATTCGGTGCCGGTTTCGTTTGAATGTGGAACGAAGGGAATTGAATACCGTGACCTGGTTGACGCTGCCGATTGCATTTTTACATCGAGTGTTACCGAAGGATTCGGGATGGCTTTTCTTGAGTCTTGGCTATCGGGCAAAATGATGGTGGGTCGAAACCTGCCGGAAATTACGGCCGATTTCGTTGATGCAGGATTGGATCTGTCGCTGATGTACGAACATGTCTGGATCCCGACAAAATGGTTCGATGTGGAAAAAGAAATCGTCTCATTCGCTAATGCATTCGAAAACGTCTGCCACGCATATGCACGTCCGAACGTGGGCAGACCGCAAATCGAAACCATTTTTGCTCCGCCGCACATTGATTTTGCCATCCTTTCTACACAAACCCAGCGAGCGATCATTCGGTTGATATTAAACGAGGCTGAACGGAAACAAGAGTTTATGGCACTGAATCCAAGCTTCACGGTTCCTGGCGTCAACGATGTTTTGATCTCAAGCAACGCTCAAGTCGTAAAAGAAAATTTTTCGATCGAGCAATTTGGAAAAGTGTTTGTTAAAGTATTGATGTCAACAATCACTCAATCGCGAAGTGAATCTGGTCTGTTGGAGAATACCTTGGCTCCGGGCAGGTCTGAATCATCGCTGGATGTTTTGACCACTTACTTGGATGTCGGTCGTTTTTATCCTTTGCGGGTGGAATCAACGGACGGGGCCAATTGATGTGTGAAATTCCTATTAGGCGGGAAAAGAGATAGTGAGTTGAAAAGCAAAGTGGGTACTGAATCTGGGCTTTGTTCGATCATTCGAAACAACAGTCAAGCATTGAAAGTCGATGAAACTTTCATCGAGCCGCAACTCAAATTCCTGCTGGGAATCAAAGCGGTTTTGTTCGATGTTTATGGCACACTATTTATTAGTGGAAGTGGCGATATTGGCGTCAATGCTTCTTTGGCCCAGACAGATCATTTGGATGCAGCTCTGGCGGCGAGCGGCATCCATACGGACATCAGCTCGGCTCAACTAATTTCAGGATTTACAGTAGCGATCCAAGATTCGCACCAAAATTCGAAAGACAACGGTGTCGAATTTCCCGAAGTCGATATCGTCGACATCTGGCGAACGGTTTTCGCTTCCGCCTCATCGTCCAACGCGATCTCCGATTCGCAGCTGGAAACGCTAGCAGTCGAGTATGAAACGCGAGTCAATGCTGTTTGGCCGATGCCGAAATTGGAAACTTGTCTTGAGCAAATTGGGTTTCGGAAGAAGTTAGGAATCATCAGCAATGCACAGTTTTTTACTCTCGAACTATTTCCCGCATTCCTGAACAAATCCCGAAAAGAACTCGGTTTCGACGACCAATTGGAGTTTTTTTCGTTTGAATTCGGTCATGCAAAACCAGGTATGACATTGTATGACGCGGCCGTCGAAAGGCTCGCAAAAATTAAAATCAACCCGGCGGAAGTGCTTTACGTCGGAAACGATATGTTGAACGACATTATGCCGGCTCAGCATGTTGGATTCAAAACAGCATTGTTTGCGGGGGATAAACGGAGTTTACGTTGGCGTGCGAACGATTTACGGGTTGACGAAATCGAACCGGAAATTATCGTGACGGACTTGTCGCAAATTCCCCACTGTATTGGACTTTGAATCAATCTTTACCGATTTAATTCAAATCGTTTGCATTTCTACGTTCTCAAATTGATCAAATAGTTTCCATGGCACGGCTTGGGTTTGTTGGAACGCGTTTCGCGGGTACTGATGGTGTTAGTTTAGAAGCAGCCAAGTGGGCACGCGTACTATGGGACCACCGGCATGTCAGCTATTGGTTTGCCGGTCAACTGGATACCGATCCAAACGTAAGCATGTTAGTGCCCCATGCATATTTTGGGCATTCAGATATCGATTGGATCAACCAACGCATCTTTGGTCGCAACAAACGTGACCCCGACATCACGCGATTGATTTACGCGATCAGCGACCATCTCAAGCGTTCGCTTTATGATTTCACGCGAAAGTTTGAAATCGAGATCCTGATTATTCAAAATGCGTTGTGCATTCCGATGAATGTGCCGCTCGGGTTGGCGATCACGAACTTTATCGCGGAAACCGGATTTCCGACAATTGCTCATCATCACGACTTTTATTGGGAACGGGATCGATTTTCCGTGAATGGGGTTGGCGATATTTTGAGCATGGCATTCCCGCCAAGTCTTCCGTCGATACAGCATGTGACGATCAACTCCGCAGCTCAACAAGACCTCTCGCATCGCACCGGAAACTCATCGATCTTGGTGCCCAATGTTCTGGATTTTGAAACGCTGCCGCCGGAGCCAGATGAGTATGCGAGTCACTTTCGTAAAGACATTGGAATCGAAAAAGACGATATCTTATTCCTTCAACCGACTCGCGTTGTCCCCCGTAAAGGGATTGAGCACTCGATCAGTTTGGTTGCTGCCCTAAAAAACCCAAAATGCAAATTGGTGATTTCGCATTCGTCGGGCGATGAAGGGCACGAGTACCAAGACGCGCTGAAGGAAATGGCAATCGCGCAGAATGTGACGTTGATTTTTACCGACGAAATCGTATTAGAAGAGCGTGGCACCACAGCCGATGGACGCAATACGTACACGTTGGGCGACGCTTATTCCCAAGCTGACTTTATCACTTACCCAAGCCTTTACGAAGGGTTTGGAAATGCGTTGCTCGAAGCCTTCTATTTTAAAAAACCTGTTTTGGTAAATCGCTATTCAATCTTCATAACCGACATCGAACCCAAGGGCTTCAAAGTCATTTCGATGAATGGCTTCTTAACCCGTGACGTTGTGACTCAGGTTCAACGCGTGATTCATAACCCTGAATATCGCCAGCAAATGGTCGACCAGAATTTTGAACTGGGTAAAGCATTCTTCAGCTATGCCGTGCTTCGAAGAAAGCTTCGGGCGCTGATCACGAACTTCACCGGTGCTGATGACCTGTAAGCTTTCCGAGAAATTTACGAATTGCATTCGGATTCAAAGGCTCAATTGTAAAACCTCACCAGCTCGTTTCGCGTTAACATCGTAATTCCTAGGGCAAGGTTTTTTGACCAGAGGCCCGATTTTCTGGCAATTAACACCGACTATTGCTCCGTCTTGTCGATCAAATAAGCCGAACAGGTTTCGTTGGGTTCGAAGCAAATCGTGAGTTTCCAAATCCGTGATTCAGGTGACGCAAGGTTGTATGAAACGCCAATTGCAAAAACGATCTTGTGAAGCCTTGAATGCCATTTCGAAAAGATCCAATCATCGGGACGGTATTTGTAGGCTGGTTGGGCAGCATTGATTGCCGAACGGCATCGATCGCCAACGTCCTCAAGGATTTCCAGAATTCGTTTCGGAACGATTGCACCTTTAGAATCTCTTGGTGGGCTAACGGACTTTCGTTGTATGTTTTCTATTTTTTTTTTCATTTTCACGCTCCAACCGAGCTAACAGGTTAGCGGTGCGAAATGAAACTGAGACGAAGACTAGATATCTTCTTCAAAATCTTCTTCCCACATCTCACAGATTTCATCCAACCAAACCCGAATTTCGTTTTCATATTCGCTCGCGAGGTCGCCTTTGATTAGTTGTCTCAAGAAAGCTGCCGCGCCATCCTGCTTTAATTCCGCATCTTCCGCACTGGGAAAACGCTGTGTCGGATCAGTTGCAATCAGCCGTTTGCAAAAATTGAGAAGCAACTCGTTTCGTAAAACGTCATCAGGAAGTAGTTCGGTTAACCGATTGGGTAAGCTTCGTTTCGCTTCCACCAACTGCAGAAAAGAGGCTTGCCGAGGCAAAATGGGTTGACCTGCCAACAACTCGATCAAAACGTAACCGAGGCTCGCTAAATCGCTGAGTGGCGTCGATGCCGTTCCTTCCATCACTTCCAACGCCGCATAGGTTGGGGTGCATGCGCGATGTTCCGGCGGATCACTTAATTCATAGGCAGCACCAATATCAATAATTTTGACAGTGCCGGTTCGCTTAAGCATGATGTTCGCCGGTTTGATGTCGCCGTGAATGATTCCTTCGCGATGCAATGCAGCGAGCGCCGCGAGACATTCACGAACGATAGCCACGGCGACACCGGGCTTAACCCGGTTTTGCGATTCGCCTTGCGTTGCAACGACGCGGTTGATGTATTCCCAACGCTTATTGCTGACCCGATGTTTTGTCTTCTCGAGAATTTTTGGATTCAGCAATTTTCGCAAATCGATTCCGTCCACCCATTCCATAACGAGCATTCGGATTTCATTTCGCTCAATGAAGTTCTGAACATCGATCAAATTATCATGCTGGATTCGCGCTACCGCAGACGTGATATACGCGATTCGTTTCATCGCTGCAGCATAATCTTTTCCCGTTTCGAATCGCTCTGGTGAAAATACCTTGATGGCAACCGGCAAAGTAAAATCATCGGCACCCTTGCGTTCCGAGTAATAGACAACGCCCTGCCCCCCCGAGCCCAACCGTTTGCGCAAGTGCAAATGGGTCGTCCAATTCAGTCGCCGCTCGGTGAGTAGTTCGTCATAGATGTCGCACAGTTCGTTTCGTTCAACGATTTCCATTTGTTGATCGAAGGTAACGGTGGGCGAATACCGATCAAAAGTCGTGGTTTGCATTATTGGTTCGCAGCGGCATTGGGAGAAAGCACTATCATCGTATTTGCAAGGGACACTTTTGGTCCAGATCGGTCAGAAAAAATTCTTTTTATGGGAAAGAATCTGCTAACTGATAGCAATCAATGGCGATTTGTTAGACGGGTGCAAACGAAAATGGGGTTTGTTCGAAGGACGATCGACAAATTCTGCTGCTTAGAATCATGATCGGGAAGCCAATGCTCCTTCGGCTGGAAGACATCATACCCTTGGGGCGAGTATTGGCGACTACCTGAACGCTGGCATTGGACGTGCCGCGACCGTTCCCATTGAGCCATTCGCGGATTCATGGACTTTAAATGAGCCCATGACTGGAAGGTGATCAGAAACGTCTTTGGGATCTGCACCGAAAGATTCAGAAATCGCGGTAAAGTCAATCACCTTGGCACCAACGAATTCAATGGTGTCGTTGGCATCAAACATCAAGTTATCGTACGTTTTAGTCTGAGCTAAGTTTGTTTTTTCATTTTCCAAAGCGGTTTTGATCTGTCTTCCTGCGATCGTTTTCATCGGTAAAAGAATGCCTTCCGACGGAGAATTAAAGTCCCCTAGAATAATGATGTCATCTTCATTGGGAAGAATGCGCTTTACATCAGCGTAAACGTCTTTCAAAGTCACAACTTCGAGCGGTAGTTTTGGGTTGCCGCTCGGAACTAAATGCACATTGACGAGGGAAAAAGTAAACGGAGTCGATGATAAGGCGGCTGTAACCTCAAATTGCAAAACAGTTGGCAAACGATCGTACTTGGTTCCAAATTTTCGTTTGCTGACAACAAATCCGGCTAAAGGACCATCTTTGATCTTAACGCGAGTCGTATCGAAGATGAAACCAAATTGTTCCCGATAAGCGTTTCTGGATCCTGTTTCTCTACCTAGCCGTGGGCTTAACACGTAATCGTACTGTCCGGCAGCATGTTTGTTGACCAATTGAAGGAACCGAGGAATGACCTCGCCGTCCACATCGGTGACTTCTTGAATCGCTATTACATCGAATTGCTTGACAATCGCGACGAGCGTTTTCATGACGCTCGGTTTTCCCAATTGTGAGTCGCCGAATCGCTGAATATTGAAAGTTCCGATCGTGATTTCGGTCGGAGATTTTGATTGAATTACCGGTTTTCGGAGCGTCGCACTTGAATCGTTATCCGTCGGATTCAGGTCGTCATTGACGACCTGAATGTCAGAGACGACTTGTGGCTCACCATAAGCGATGATGTCCAACGCATCGTTGATGTTGCCAACAACTGGGCCGCCTAAGAACGTAAAATACCCGACGCTACCGAGAATCCCCAATCCAAGAAAGCTGGTGATCAGCGCGCGAAAGTTACGGGAAATCGATCCGAACGGGGCCAGAATTGATCTTCTGCGACGAGCCATGGTTTGACGCCTCCATGCGTCAAGTCAGGTTTTTTCGAGCCGTTCTCTTTTTGGCGTCCTGCCCAGATAACGACTGATTCAAAGATAAGTTGATAGAAAGAGGTGAGAGCGTAGAAAAATCAGCCGACCAATGCCAGACAGAAAAGCAAAAAACATCGCTAGCATTTGATGACTGTCAGACACTCAAATGTCTAAAGCTCTCTAAAATTGGATGCTCCATTTGCTCAAAATATTCGTCAAGCATCTTTCCGATCGTATTTGGAACGACCAAATGTGCCGCAACATGGCAATGTAAGCAACGGACGCGAGAAAAGTTCGCGTTGCCTCCGATTCCTTTGGTTTGAAACGTGTCGTAGAAGTTTAAGTCCTCAATCGCACGTCGAACCTCATCTGACATGTAGCCTTCCCGCAATTCGATATGTGCCAAGTTGTCATTTCGCAAAGCCAATTGCAATTCAGGATCAGCGTCGATTGTGTTTTGGAATTCAGATGTCAGACCTCGCGACTCCAGTAATCCTATTTCCCGATCCAATTCGGTATCGGTCAACCAAAAGAGGGTTGGAAACGGTCGTTTGAGTACCAAGCTATCCACCCGTATCACCGCCGGTGTACCGTCCGGTCTACGGCATACGACTTCGCGGAAGCCAGCGGCAGGCCGGCCAAGTTGTTTCGAAACTATTTCGTAGTCATCAAGTTGCATTATTTCAATCGCCACCAAGTCGTTTCATCCAGTCCAAGTTTAAGAATATGCGATTCGATTTCCATCCGAAATCGTTTTGCATCGACCGGGTATCCGGCAGTCGGTTTGATGCCCGGAATTTGTTCTGACCAATAACGATTAAACGCGATCATCGAAATCTCACGCAAGTATTTTGCAATCATCGACGCATAGGCGACCGGAAGATGCGACTCCCCTTTGGCGATAAATTGAAACGTAATGGGCCAATCGTTCCACTTCAAAGCATATTCGCTTGATTCACGACATTCATCCAAAACCTGAATCCACGATTCTTCAAACGTATTCTGCAAGATACCGGCGTAGTGACTGCGACCGCCATGTTTATCGCAAATCACTTCAATCGTATCGATCTTGTCCACGAATCCGGATTCCTGATATTGAAGAATCAGTTTTCTAACCAATTGCAGCGTAGTGTCCGATAGCAACGTTGCTTTGTTGCCCAAGCGCTTACAGCCAGCATTAAACTCATTTGGCTCAATCACGCTGGCGACCTGCTTCGGAGGAATGAACGTCGCAGTTTTGTTAAGCGGCGTTTTCCGAAAACCACTTTCGAAATTCGCTTTTTGTCTCAAGACCTCGTTTCGCTCGCAATCAATAGGAATGTTCGGATCAAATCCTTCGTTCCACGGTAACGACAAATCGCTTTTTGCGTCCTGAAGAGTCGCCAGGAGATTGGAAAACGCGTTAGATGCTCGATCAGATTTGTCGTCTAGAAACGAAAAGCAGAGCGGTAACACCGATTTTTCAAGAGCTGACAAACCGTCGCCCGATTTGTAAATCTCTTTAGAGTCGCCAACTCTTAACCGGTCTTCCGGTGCTTCGTTGGTACGACAAAACAACGTTTTGAATGAATCGAACAGATCAGTGGATCGTTCCGCGTTGATCGGCCAAGCGGTTGCGGCAACCACTAACGGTCCCAGGTTGGGCCCGTAGCCAGCTTCGTCGGTACCGATCAATAATTTCATCATTCAAACCGGTCGCCGGTATTTTTTATTCATTTTTTGGAGTTGGAAATCAGGATGTGCTAAACGCCCATTTAAAAATTTCTTTCATCGTTGGTGTTTTGCCTTGCCATAAGATTCCGACTCGGAAAATTCGACCCGCAATATGCACAACAAAGAGCGTGGATGCAACCATCAAAACCAATCCGACGATTGGCTGCCACATCGGTACCGTTTGTCCTGTGGCCATCCGCAACATCAACGTCGTCGGTGTCGAAGGAGGAAAGAGTGACATGCCGACGGCAACCGAACCATTGGGCTCGCCAACCAAAATTGGCCAAACAAACATGGGGCACATCAATAACATCCAAATCGGAATCAACATGGCTTGCGCCTCTTTCAGTTGATTAACGGAAGCGCCAACAGCCATGAAAAGCGCACCGAAGAAGAATACGCCGAGAACCTGAAACACAACGAACCATGGCAAGATCTCGAACGGTACATCATAATTTTGATTGACCGCGACGATGACAATTCCAGTGATGTAGATCGAAAACACGGTAAGTGATCCGCCAACAACGCCGATCAACTTTCCAATCATTAGCTGAAACGTGTTAGCACTACCGAGTAACACCTCGGCGATCTTCTGTGACTTCTCTTCCAACACACTTTCAAGCGCTGGTTGAGCCGCCAGAAAAATGACCATGAACATGAACATCATCACGCCAAATGGCAGAAAAATCGCCTGCAGCTCGTTTTCTTCTTTTTCCGGCTCTCCGCTTTCGCTTCCTTCTTGAAACAATCCCAAACCTTTAACAGGAATGCCTTTGCTTGACACATTTACTACGTCCTGATTGATACCTGCGGCACTCAGAACGGTTCTGCCATACATTTGCGAAAGCACGGCACGAAACCAGCGTTTTGCTGAGGCAAGTGCCGAGTTCTGAGAGCGAAATATGACCTCGGGTGACGTGATCCCGGTCTCCTGTTCTTTGGATGCGTCTTTGTTTGGGTTCGTTGTATTCGCATCGGCGGTCAGCTTTTTGATCATTGCGTCAATTGATTCCCGCGACATGATCGATTTCGGAATCTCAACAAATGCGTAGACTTCGCCGTTTTCAATTTTTTTGGAAATGGCAATTCGATCTTGATCAGTGATCTCATCAAATTCAGCTTTTTCCAAAAACAGTTTTTCTTTTTGGTTAAACCCACCGTTACTGCTGTTTTGGCTGTCTTCAGGCTCATCATCAAGTCTTGCATTAGCCTGGTCTGCCGCCGTTTTTAAATCATCAAACAGTTTCCCTGTGCCATCCCAAACGACAATTTTTCGCTCTTTTGCACCGCCCGTTTTGTTGAGGAACGTCGTAACAAAGAATCCACCGGTCATCAAAATTGGCATCATTAAGATGGAGACCAGAAACGCTTTGGTAGCGACCATGGCTCGGTATTCACGCGCTGCAATAGTAAGAATTTTTTTCATTTTAAAATAACGTGCGATACGTTTAATGTTGGTGTTGAATCAATTGCAGAACCGACAGATGTGACGAATCCTCAAGACTGCGGTGTTGCGTGTTTTCAAAAATCAGGCGGTTGCAGTTGCTAATTCAGCCCTGTTGATTTCAGCCAGATCGGGCTTCGCGATCCGCACAAAAATTTCATGCAACGTGGGACGGATGACCTCGAAGTGATCGACAGCGACCTGCCGAGAAAGCTCCTGAAGCAATGCTTGTTTTTGGTCAACGTTTGACATGACAAACTCATATCCATTTTTCACCTGGATGAGATCTTCAATTCCCCGCAAAGTCGGAAACGACGCGTATGGATCAGATAGAGAAACGCGACAACGATTCGCTGGATAGCTCGCCTGAATTTCCCCCAAGGTTCCATCAAGCACCTTTTTCCCTTGGAAAATCATGAAGATCGTATCGCACATTTGTTGCGCCATATCCATGTCATGCGTCGAAAAAATGACTGTTGTTCCCGATTCTCTCAGATTGAGAACGGCGTCACGAAGCGTTTCCATGTTGACCGGATCAAGTCCGCTAAATGGCTCGTCTAGAATCACTAACTTTGGCTTGGTGACGACGGCGGAAATAAATTGAATTTTTTGTGCCATGCCTTTGGACAGCATTTCGATCTTCTTGTTCGCCCACTCAGTTGCGCCAAGCCTTTCCAGCCACTCGTCAATCGCAGACCTGCAATTGTACATTCCCTTCAGCTTCGCAAAGTAGGTCAGCAGCTCACGGACTTTCATCCGCTTGTACATGCCGCGTTCTTCCGGGAGATAGCCTAGGTCGTCATCCGCAGTCGATCCTACAGTGTTGCCCAAAACGCGAACCACGCCACTTTCGGGTTGAATAATTCGAAGGATCATCCGGAGCGTCGTGGTTTTTCCTGAGCCATTGGGGCCGATAAAACCGTAGATAGCGCCGCTGGGAACCACAAGGTTCAAATCGTCGACGGCCGTCTGTTTACCGAATCGTTTGGTGACGGACGATAACTCAATCGCATTTTCCATATTTCAAAGCTGCTGGTATCAAAGTCAAATTTTAAAAGCGTGGTGACGGGAATGATTCGACGACCGGTCGGTTATCTTGACACAAAAGCACCTTTGCCCGCAAGAATCAAACGAAATATGAGTCCTGGGAGTTTTGGAATCAGCCGCAATCTTCTCTATGTAAGCTCCCACGTCTGGCCCCGCTCGGGAATGATAACCGGTCCGATGTTTTGGGCGTCCAGTTTTTCTTTCAATGCTTCTGCCGCATCTTTCTCGCAATGCACCAGCGCCACCCCTTTGATGTTGCTCTTTGCAGCGGTGGCCTTGGCCCAATCGACGAGCTCCTCCTGATCCGCATGACCACTGCTGCTTTCCAGTTTGTGAATGTCGGCATGGACAATCAGTTCTTCGCCAAAAATCCGAATGTTTTTGTGCCCATCGAGAATCCGCCGCCCCAGCGTGTGAAACGCCTGAAAGCCCGAAAACAAGATTGTGTTTTTCGGATTGCCAATGCTATTTTTCAAATGATGCAAAATCCGGCCAGCTTCGCACATGCCCGATGCGCTAATAATGACGGCCGGACCATCGTAGTTATTGAGTGCCTTCGACATTTCGACTTTTCGAATGTAATGAAGATTACGAAATCCCAACGGATCATTGTCGTCCTCGTTCATCATGTGGTAGATCATTTCTTCGTCGTAACATTCGACATGGGATCGAAAGACATGGGTGGCGTTGACGGCCAATGGACTATCAACAAAAACCTTGATCGGTTCGAGTTCACCCGCCTCCGCCAATTGATCCAGCCAATAGACAATTTGTTGGGTTCGCCCCACTGAAAACGCCGGAATGATTAGCTTTCCACGCTTCTTAAAGGTTTCATTGACAATCTCCTTCAACATTGCCTTCGCATCACCCGTTTTTTCATGGAGGCGATTTCCGTAGGTCGCTTCCATTATGATGTAGTCAGCACCCTCGACCGTTTCTGGGTCCCGCAAAATTGGCATTTCGGGACGACCAATGTCACCACTGAAAACCAATTTTACCTTCTTGCCATTCTCATTCAGATCGATTTCGCTGACGGCGGAGCCTAGCATGTGACCCGCTTCGTGGAATCGGCAATCGACACCCGGCAGAGGCGAGAAGCGTTCGTGATAGTCGATTTCACGAATTCGATTAATTGCCTGGACGGCATCCTGTTGCACATAAAGCGGTTCGAAAAGATTCTTGCCCTGTTTCTTTCGTTTCTTATTCGTGTATTTGGTATCCATTTCCTGGATGTGTGCTGCATCCATCAGCAGGTGCACCGCCAAATCACGCGTTGCGTGTGTTGCGTAAATGGTATTTCGAAATCCGTTTTTACAGAGTGTCGGGATGTTGCCGCTATGATCAATGTGCGCATGAGAAAGAATCATTGCGTCGACATCTTTTGCTTCGATAGGAAACACACGGTTTCGTTCAAACGCCTCTTTTCGTCTGCCTTGATATAAACCACAATCCAGCAGCAACTGTTTGTCGTTGACATGGACCATGTGCATGGACCCCGTAACGGTTTGGGCGGCTCCCCAAAATTGAACGTGCATGATGTAGATTCCTAGATGAGCTGTGGCAAATCACGGTGAACGAAATAGACAGATTGAGAAAAGTCGGTTGCTCCGCACTGATGAAGCAATTGGATTCTCGCTCGCAGGTTAATATGGAACTCAAAGATTAGTTGAAACACCGCAGGTTACCAATACGTTTCGCTGTTTAGGGATTTCGTAAGTCTGACGTTTGGATGAGAAAAAGAAAGCTTGAAATGATGTGGTCGCAAATTGCAAACGACGCCGGACAGTTCAACGATGAGTTATTAATGTTCCGACTGGCATTGTCGGTTGTTGGTATTGGTTTGGCGATCATCGGCTTGGTGTTGTTCTTTTTCAATCCGAAAGATGAAGAGAAAAAATCACCTTATTCGGCTCGATTGACGGCCTTGTTTGCATTCGTTTTGATTGGTCTGGTTACGGTGGTTTATGCTTGGGTCTGGTTCGGAACTTGATCAGAGCGAATCGCCCCCTTAGCGAATGGCCCCCGTAGCGAATCGCCAGCGTCGTGTTAATTGGCGTTTTCTTCATGAATATCGGCGGTTTACTGGCTGGGTTGTTGGGATTCAACTGCCGAAACATTTATCTCATTTGCCTTGCTGGGATTTTGAACAACCTCAAACAACGCCTCCAACTGATTCAACGTTTTCCGATAGGGTTGGGGTACCTCAAGCTGATACACAAGGTAGCTTGAGTCGCGGATGACTTCTTTTGAACAATCACCGTTAGGATAGACCTGACGCAGGTAAATGGGCTTATCAAGTGGAGCTTTCAGTTCGGTCGGTTTGATGTTGTTGAGGCGTATGAATTCGATCCAAAACTCCAAATACCTTTTGCGATTTCGCGCGTGTCGCCGTTCGACGACCACATACCCGGCATCATAAGCTCGCCCGAGATTGATCAATCGTTCTTCAGCGTTGAATGTCGCCAAGCCATATTGAAAGGAATCGAATTTGAAGACGTGTTCAAATCGTTTTCGCCAGTTGACCATTCCAACAGCGTCTTGCGGAACATCTTTCCAAGCAACAACTTCGCTTCGATGCGCATACCATTTAAACGTCGACTGATTACGAGGAGTAATAAATCGTGAGTCAGGCTCTGTTGAAGCCCGAATCCAGCAGCAGACATCGATCCAATCTTTGTAGATTTTTTCATTGATTTCAGGAAATCCGTTTGCGGAGACCAGTGTTAATTGATCGGCTTGGCAACGGCGATCCATCGCTTGGGAGTAAGCAATCCATATTGCGTTGGCAACGATCAGTGAAACCAGAATCGACATCACCACCGCTCCGACGTCATACGCTTTTTGGAACAATACTCGCACCACGACCGTCATCGACAGCGCAATTCCAACCGGCACGAAAACATCCGCCATGCGGAACCAATAGTAACGCAGTAGACTTGCTGCTAATTCAAAGTTCTGTGCACTCGCCGTTTGGTAGTCAATTACGATTCCACAAATCGCAATCGCCACCGTTCCGAGGACAAACGCATTGAGCCGCGTTAACTTTTTCTGATCAAAAAAAAGCAAAGCTGCGACCAGCCAAAAAACAAATGCGGCAACAAAGAAATCAAAACGCTCCGGCTGCGTTTCGCAGATATGGGAAAAGACCAAATGATGTGCGATTCGATCAAATGTGTAGATCTCGTTCGCTTGTTTTACAATCTCGGAGTCTTGGCCGACCGTTAACATTAATGCCGGTACCAGACCGATCAACGAAATTGCAAAGCCGATAAAAAGCGAGATTAACTGAGTTAGCCACCGACCGCGATTTCCGAAACTGAACGTCAAAGCGAACAAACCTGCGATCACCGCCCAGCCGCCAACAATCACATGGAACGCCGCCGCGATGCCGAACAGTATCCAAACGGGGAACCAATTTCGTTTGACGATAAAACTGATACCGGCGAAAACAAATGCGTAGGCGATGCACTTGGCTTCAACGCCGCCGATCAGCCACTCTCCGGCAAAATGGCAATGCTGAATCAATACGATGGCCAGGCCGGCAGATAACAGCGAATAGAATGGTCGCTCGACAATCGAGAAACTTAGCATCCGCCAGCCGATCGCAATCGCGGTCCAGCAAATGACTCTGCCGGCAATCGCAGCGACAGGTAGGCTGAGAAAGCTGGTGAGCCAGCCCAGGGTGAAATAGAAAAGGTAATGTGCATCTGCCGATTGGAGGAACACATCATTGGGGCAAAACGTCGGATCCCAAAAGCTTTTGGCTTTGCAAAGATAATGCGGTTCGTTGGTGCCGGGCGGCTGCGAGGGGCTGAAAAGATAAAAAAGCCCGACCAATAGCAGCACTTCCATTGCAAAAAACGCCCAATGCCGAAAACTTGTTTCGGCGTTTGGATGTTCGGGCTGTGGCAGTTGATTCGACAACGGAGTTCACAATCGAAGGCAAACACGCAATTTTACCTTACGATTAGGCAAAAAATTCTGTCCGTTGAAATTTTTCACACCCGATTTACTTTGCTTAGATCGCTATCGATCCCCTGCTTAGTCTCCAAGTCAATCCGTTTTTGCTAGCGGCGATGAGTGGCACAATGTGCAATAGTCAGTCATTTTAAGCGAGATTGTGTTAGGAGCTCGCACATGCTGACGGTTTTGTGGAATGACCGTTCAATCCAGTAAACTCGGATTACGAACGAATCCTCGCGCAGCGGAATGATGCGTAGACGTCGTCAAAAACCAAATGATGCTTGTCTCCCAACGCCTTTAACAAATTAGGTTGTCGATCATTTGACATCGCCAACATCGTAATTCTAATAGGGGTAGTTGGTCCGCCCCGTCATTCGCGAAGAATTGACGGGATTTTCTCAGAACGCATCACGTGCAAAAAATATTGTTTGTGGAATATCATTCTGCCAACACGATTTGGCGAGCCAATACAAATGAACATCCGCAATCGCAAACTTGGATTTGAGTTATACGAAGACCGAACGCTTTTATCTGCGTCATCTGAGTTAGTGGCAAACATAAATCAAGAGATCATTGGCGCTTCGTCAAGTCCCAATGAGTTTGTCGTGATCGACGAATGGATGTATTTTGTTGCGACTGAAGTTTCTAGTGGACGTGAACTCTGGAAAACCGACGGCAGTCCTGAAGGAACTGTCCTCGTGAAGGATATTCGTCCTGGTATTCTGGGAAGTTCCCCGACAGGATTGACGAATTTGGGTGGCACATTGTTCTTCAGTGCGACGGACGGCGATTCCGGTATTGAACTTTGGAAAAGCGATGGTACCGAGATTGGCACAGAACTCGTTAAGGATATCGCCAACGGCGTCTTGGATAGTTCGCCTGCTGACTTCACGGCGATCGATGAGCAAATCGTTTTTACTTCCGACCATCCTTCGTATGGTCGCGAGCTTTGGATAAGCGACGGCACGACGGCGGGAACGCGCCTGTTGAAGGATGTTCAGTTGGGCCCCATTGAAAGTAAGATCACTGAGCTGACAAATATTGACGGGAATTTGTATTTTGTCGCTGATGATGGATTGGTGGGCCGTGAACTTTGGGTGAGTGATGGAACTGGTAGCGGCACTCGAATCATGCACGACTTGTATCCAGGCGAAAAGGGAAGTAATCCGTCGTACCTCATGCACATGAATGGGCAAATTTTATTCCGGGCTTCGGACGATAGGTTCGGTTATGAACTTTGGGTGAGTGATGGATCGCCTGAAGGTACAGCTTCGATTCATTACTTTGATAGCAATTGGACTGGAACGCTGAACAATCCGTTTGCTGTTGTCGATGGAACACTTTTTTTTGTGGCTTACGAAAACGGTACCGGAATAAACCTCTGGAAGACGGATGGAACAGAAGAGGGAACCGAATTGGTTAAGGACATTCGCACGCTTCCCGGAAATAATGAAATTGAAGATATGATTTCCGTAAATGGTCTTCTGTATTTCCAAGCTAACGATGGAATTCACGGTAGTGAATTGTGGAGAAGCGACGGTTCGCCGGAGGGGACAGTATTGGTAAAAGACTTACTCGAAGGCGAGGCCGGCTCAGTTCCTCAAGATTTTGTGGAGTTTAATGGGGAAGTTTATTTTGAAACAGTTGGAACAGAAAGTGGCGGCTTGTGGAAAACCGATGGCACCAGTGAGGGGACCATCGCCGTCGCAAACGTCTACCCCTATTCTCATCCAGGTTTTGAATCAAAAATTCTGCCATTTAAAAATCGGCTTTATTTTATGGCAAACGCTTACAAAGAGCCTGGCGACAAATCACTAGGATATGAGCTTTGGGTTAGTGACGGGACCACCGAAGGCACTTACCTCTTGAAAGACATAGATGATCGAGAGGGATCTCCGTTTGTTAGAAATAAAGTGGTCCACAACAACCTCTTGTATTTTTCTGCGGATGACGGAATTCACGGCCACGAAGTTTGGCGGAGCGACGGTACAGAGGAAGGTACAAAGCTATTTTTCGATGTTAACCCGGGCATCAATTGGAGCAATGCTGAAGAATTTCATTCTGTTGGCGATTTATTGTTCTTCGTCGCGGATCACCAGGAATACGGTCAAGAGCTTTGGCGGAGCGATGGAACGATTGAAGGAACTCATTTATTGAAAGACTTAACTGAGGGCGCCGATAACTCGACATTCGACCAATTCAATGTCGTTGGAGATGAGTTGTTTTTCCATTTTGGTGGACATATTTGGAAGAGTGATGGTACTGAAGAGGGAACAATGCAACTGTCGAATGTACCCGCTGCAAAAAGTGGATTTCTGGACGGTAGTACCCTGGCAATTGTGAATGGAGTAGCCTTCTTCGTTGGTTATCATGATGAATTTGGAAGTGAATTGTGGAGAACCGACGGGACAGCTGAAGACACGCGAATGGTCAAGGATATTTACCCAGGTGAAAGAGATTCGCAAACGAATTTTTTGACTGAGTCAAATGGCGTACTTTTCTTTACCGCTTGGGACGGGAGCAACGGGACGGGAGCAACGGGACGGAGCTCTGGAGAAGTGATGGCACCAGTGAGGGAACTGTCATGGTTCGTGATATTAACACAAGCTTTCGTCACAGCACGCCGACCGAATTGACAGATGTCGACGGCACGCTTTTTTTTACGGCACATGATCCTGATCACCGTCGAGAATTGTGGAAGTCGGACGGAACGGAGGAAGGAACTGTACTAGTCAAGGATATCCGACCTGGAACTTCAAAAAGTGAACCACGCAATCTAACAAATGTCGACGGAACATTACTGTTCACAGCCAATGATGGGCAACATGGATATGAATTTTGGAAGAGCGATGGTACCGGTGATGGAACAGTCTTAGTAAAAGACATCTTTCCCGGAGAATCTTGGAGTTGGCCAAGTGAATTTACCATCGTAAATGGAACATTCTTTTTCAAAGCGTCTGATTCGGAGGATCGAATACAAGTATGGCGAAGTGATGGCACAGAGAAGGGAACCTATTTAGTGGAAAGTGCCCATCCTTCGATCAATGCAAACGCGTACGATTTAACTCCATATAATGGACAGCTTTTTTTCTCCATGCATACCGATTTTAAAAAGGGTGAGTTGTTTTCAACTGGGCCTGCCGTTTACGGGAGTTCCGGAGATGATTTGATCACGATTAACATCGGAAATCGCATAAGAGTTTCACTCAACGATCAATCTTACAGCTTTCCATTGGGCGAGTTTACCTATGTCGGGTCTGGAGGCTCAGATACGATTTACGTATACGGGACGGCTGGGGATGAGAAATTGGTGGCTTCGCCAGATTCATTTGAATTCACGGGAAGCGATTTTAGAATCAATGGACTTGAAACGAGCTTTTTGACGGTAAGGGGGAGAGGAGGCAACGATGAAGCGACACTCTTTGATAGTGAAGGAAACGAACGAGTGGTCGCAAAATTAGGGAATACGTTCGTTCGAGATTTGGCAAAAACCTATACACACCGAGTTTTGGAATTTGGGTTGGTAAACCTCAAATCGCCGAGCGTTCCAGGAAATAATTTCGACTTGGTCAATTTATTTGATTCTCCTGGATCGGATACGTTTGTAAGCGAGGGCTCCCAATCAGAGATAACGGGACCAAGCTACCGAATTACAACAGAGGGATACGACAGAAATGTAGCCCGATCGATATTGGGTGGTGACGACATCGCAGTTCTAAACGGCACTTTGGCAGGAGGTGAAAATTTTACGGCAAGGGTTACGGGTGATCCGAAAAAGAATTTCGGTAGCTTAAGAAGTGCGAACAATGCCGCTGTGAAATTTCGCCATCGAGCGATTGGTTTTAGCCACGTGATTGCTAATAGCATCGGTGGGCACGATAAAGCGTACCTTTTTGGTGGACAGGGTTTTGACTCCTATTTAGGCGCAGCGTCTATCGGGGAAATGGAGGGTCAGGGATATCGATTTACAGCTAATCATTTCAATCGGATCAACGTGAATGCTGGCGGAAACAAAGATGAAGCGGTCTTAATCGATGGGGCAGGAGACGATCGATTGGTGGCCACCCAAAACGTCGCAAAGATGCTCGGGGCGGCCGAGAGTTTTACGCACCGAGCCACCGGGTTTGCGAAGGTGATCGCCAACGCAAGTGAAGGGGGATTTGATGTCTTAGACGTTGCAAGCGATCTCGCCTTCTCGCTTTTCGAAGATGGCGAATGGGAACTAAAAAAGTAACCTAAATGTCAGCTGTCGTTATGTGCTACGAATGAGCTAGTACGACTTCGCTGATACCTGTTGTGTATGAATCAGGAGATTTTCGACGCATCGTTTCTATAAACCTGCTGATCCGAAGGGTTGATTGGCCGTCCTGGTCGGACATTTTTTGGGGCGTTGCCGTGAATTTTTTCACACCTTATCGACTTTTCTTTGTTCGTTGGCAAGTCAAGTTCGTTACTTTTTTCGCAGATCCTTAATCGCCTGTGGCAGGTCCTCATCCACAATACCAAATGCACTTCTTCCGTTGGCATTGATCCGATTTTTGACGTTCTCCATCGTTTCATTCACATCCGGCCCGTGGAATTTTTCACGTAATTCTCTCGTCATCGGTGTGGTCAGTGGCCGTATGATTCGAAACCCAACGCCCACTGCCGGTTCACCCGTAAACCACCAGGGACTCATCGGAAAACAAGGATCCTGATCTTTCCATTCTCCTTCATCGGATGCAAGAATAGACGCGCTCCTGCAGTCGCTGCTCTTCAATTCAAACGAACCACCCCGCACGATTTGATTATCAAGACTCCGCGGCCAGCGAACATCTCTATCCGCAAAGATTGTTTTGTCTTTCCATTTGGAGTACCCGTCTACTTCGTCATAGTCGATAACCCATTCCGCGACATTGCCATGCATGTCATAAAGTCCCCAGCGGTTGGGCTTCTTTTGGCCAACGGAATGTCGCTGTTCTTCAGAGTTGCCATGAAACCAAGCGTAGTCACGCAGGTTCGATGGATCGTCGCCAAAGTGAAATGCAGTTTTAGCCCCAGCGCGACAAGCGTACTCCCATTCAGCACCCGTGGGCAAACGGTAAAAGCAACCGGAAACCAGACTGATCCATTTTGTATACTGCCGTGCCGAGTACTGCGTCATCATCGCGGCAGGTTGGTCCATTTTGTGGCCGTATTGGTAGACAATTTCTGGGTCGTACAAAGATGAAGGGGCCGATATCGCATCTATTTGGTTTTCCTTGTCGACTCGGCGGATTTTTAATCGCTCAAAATCCACAAAGACTTCAGTCAAATCCATGTATTGGTGGAATTCATTCCAAGTCACTTCATACTTGCCCATCCAAAACGGTCGGACTTTGACTTTGATTTGGGGGCCTTCGTTTCCCGATCGACCCGCTTCATTTTTCGGGCTTCCCATCAGATAGGTCCCGCCCGGAATCGGAACCATTTCATAATCAACATCAGTGCCCGGGATTCTGGTTTTGTACGGAACCATGAAGCCGCGATTCGTTTTGACGAATCGCCCCGATGTTGGTTTCGTTTTCACAATACCAAGCGGTTCATCAGCCATTGAGGCGGTGGAAACGCAGATCAAAATGAAAAAAATAAGGGTCGGTAGCAATGAGCAAATCATCTTTTGATTCAGTATTTAAAAGCAATAAAAGGCAAGCAAGCGAGGTGTGAAGAAACCAACCGCAATCGTAGGCGCTTCCAATTAGATTGCGTCGTGGTTCCGAGTTTTAGAGAGCAATCCAACACTATTTGATCAATGGATTATTTTAAACTAGCGGAGCAATGAGAAAGCGGGTTTCAGCGTAGTTACCACAAACAGCGATTTGTCCTGCGAATGTCCTTTTGATCTAATGCGATTTAAGATGGTTTCCGGGCGAAAGGATCTGATTTGAATGTAATCCGTTTCGGAACCTGAATCAAAGAGGATTGTTGAATGGTCAAGAAGATTGTGATGGGCTGTGGAATCGGCTGTCTCGGTATCCTATTGATCGGTGGCATTGCAGCCTACCTACTGGTACCCAAAGTGCTCGAGTGGGGAGAGAAGCAACTTGAGGAAGAATTACACCGTAAAAGCGTCGCCAGCGATTGGAATCCACCCAAGGAGGCGACTCTGGAGAACTTCTTTCCGCAAACGGTCGGCGACTACGATTTGAGGGTTAAAGACGACCAAGCA
>CAJQQR010000060.1 GCA_905480545.1 uncultured Pirellulaceae bacterium | reverse complement strand
CATGAACATGGTGCAAGAAATCTGCCCATTATCGTGGCGGGAAACGCTGGGGGGAAAGTCGATCCAGGACGAATGCTTAAGTTCAAACGCAGTACATCGTTATCTGGTATTCATCAATCGCTTCTGGACGCGGCGAATGTTCCGAGACAAAAATTCGCTTCTTCTGCCGAACCCATTGAGTTAAATCGTTAATTCAATTTGGCGTTTATTGACTGGTCACCCGCAACGCGTCTGAGCATCGGAGGGTTGTCCTTGGGTATCTCGTCGAACGAAATACGGATGCTCAAGGCCCGCGCTGATACCGTTCCCGGTTTTGGGATTCGATTCATGTTGCAAATCAATATTGTCCGGTTCCGCATCTGAACCGCTTGGTATTTCCAAGATTTACGGCAAGACACCTCTTTACGCTCGAATCGGCTATACTGAGAGACCGTCAATCTTTTAAAATCATCGTCTAGTGCAAGTGCATTATGAAGGTTCATACTCAGTATTGCGATTGGTCATTGGGAATTGAATGGTCATGATTCACGATTCAACGAACGGGACGACAATAGGTTTGTCCTTGCTTGGGACACGAAGTATCCATTGCTCGATGGGCCATTTTTCCGGGCCGCTTTGCGGGATCGGCCTTTTTATTCTATTGCTGGATTTCAGTTTGATTTCGGCCTGTTATGCACAGGACGAATTTAAGACAACCATCTCACCATTTCTCAAGAAGTATTGTCATCAGTGTCACCGGGCGGGCAAATCAAGAGGCGAGCTTGACTTTGACCAGTTTAAAACCAGCACTGATATTACGAATGAATTTCGGAGGTGGAACAACGTCATTGAGTTGGTTCGCCAAGGTGAGATGCCTCCTGAGGAGGAAGCGCAGCCAGAGGTTGCAGAACGAGCTTCTTTTATTGAGGCCGTCGAAAATATTCTTCTTCGCGAGGCCCGAAAGTCGGATGGAGACCCCGGCCTGGTTCCACCTCGTAGGCTCTCCAACGTGGAGTATGATTTATCGATAAAGGATCTGACCGGAATTGATATCCGGCCGACCAAGGAGTTTCCGCCAGATCCTGCAGGGGGCGAAGGTTTCACCAATACGGGTGAAGCACTGCGGATGTCTCCCAATCTGCTGAATAAGTATCTTTCGGCTGCTGACGAAGTTGCAAATCATTTGGTTTTGACGACCGAAGGAATTCGCTTTGCATCGTTTCCGGTCACTTCGTACAACGAAAGAAAGAAATTTGCAGAACAAGCGATTATTGACTTTTACGAGAATCGCAAGGTCGACCTGCTTGTTTATGTAGAGGCGTGCTGGCGATATCGATATCGAGAACCGGTCGACAAGGAAGTCACAATTGAGTCGTGGGCCAAACGTAAACGTCTCAGCGGAAAGTATTTGCGTTTGGTTTGGCAGTTGCTCAACTCAAGTGAGACAGAAGGGATTTTTAAGAACATAAAACCGGCATGGGATCGCTTGGTCGCACCAACCAATAACAACGAGGATGCCGATGATCAACTTGGTGAACTAGTGGAGGTCATTGAATGGGGCCGCCAAATTCTTGCTCCGCCTCTTCAGAATCTTATCAAATCCAGTGCTGGAAACTGGCCGATTGCTTGGCTGGATTTTCGTGCGGAAACGGCCGCTGCTCGTGACAAATTCAGTCCCAGGTTTCTGCGTCAGTCACATCTTTTGAATGTCGGCAGAGTCGTGTACCAAAAAAACAACAACGACACACAGTCGCTGGTGATCCAATTCAAAAATGGTTTTTCAGATGATCCGGGTGTGGTTCAAATCGATAACCCCATTTTTTCTTTGGCTACGATTTTGCCAAACAATGAAAAAGACAGAAAAGTTCACCACAAAGTCCAATCGTTGAAGAGCGTGCTGCAAAAACATGACCCCAAGCTTTTCACGAGCCTGAATTTTGGAAAAGACCTCGACGGAAAACCGATCGACGAGGACTCGTTCGTACTCAGAACTCCATGTGAAATCGAGCTTCAAATTTCACAAACGATGGCAGTGGAACTGGATAGAAAGAACCTTTTGTTACCTTGTGTTTTGGATGAGTTAAAATCACCCGGCGGAAGTGTTTTGATTCAATGTTTCCGGGCCAAGAGTGATCGGCGAACTCCTCATGGCCCTCAGGTTCATTTGATTTACCCAAATGGTTCGGCGGCCAAGAGAATCAGTCGCTCCTCCGAACTGTTCTGCAAAACGTTCCCAAACCGATTCTATTACTCGGACCGAAACCGTGGGCTTGCCGCAGGCTTTCACTTGGTTGAAGGATTCTTTCGCGATGATCAACCATTGGTCGATAAAGTCTTAAGTGACTCTGAAACAAAGGATCTGAATCGACTTTGGCGAGAACTCGATTTCATTACCAACAGTGCGGAAACTTTGTTACGCGGATTTGTATGGTTCGAGCGATCCGAACGAGAGGTGCTCCATGACAAGTCATTTGACTTCTTACGCCCCGAGTCGCCCGACCTGACGACAACGGAAACCTTGCTGAAATTCGAACGTCTTTACATGAAGAAGATGGGCGTTGCCATCAAGCCCGATCTCACACCGTCCGGTTTGCTTCAACCAGAAAAACCTAGTGAACGCTTCACGATGATTCACCGTTTCTTTGAGCAAATTCGTGTGGGGTTGGATAGGCAAAATCGACTGAGACAATCGGCTGAAAAGAAAGCTTTGGTTGATTTGATGGTTATTGCCGAAAGGGCATTTCAACGCAAACTGTTGAAGAAGGATCGCGATTCTTTGCTTTCACTTTATGAAAAAAGCCGGGCAAGCGGTCAGTCGATCGAGTCAAGCTTGCGTGGCGTCATGATTGCGATACTGATGTCACCTGATTTTATTTACCGTTATCGTGTGACCTCCGTCGGGAAAGCCACGGCACTGTTATCCAGTCATGAATTCGCCTCCCGTCTAAGCTATTTTCTCTGGTCCACGCTTCCAGACACTCAATTGCGAAGCTTGGCAGACGCAGATCAATTTTCTCCGAAAGATCTTGAAAGTTCGCAATTGATACTGAAACAGAGTCGGCGGATGCTTAAAAATGACCACGTGGAGGATTTTTGTCGCGAGTTTTTTGGGCATTGGTTTCGTTATCATAACTTCCTTGAGAAAGAGAACATCAACACGAAGGACTTTCCGCAATTTGATATGAAGTTGCGGGAGTCGATGTGCGAAGAACCAACTCGCTTTGCAAAGGATATCATTCAAAACGATCTCTCGATTTTGAATTTTTTGAATGCAGATCATACGTTTGTAAATTCGACGTTGGCAAAACACTACGGCGGAAAAATTCTAGAATCGTATCGCAAACAACTTTCAAAGAAGGGTGAAGCGGAATCCGATCCCCGCCAAGTTTGGGAAAAAATAGAGGGTATCCGCAGCGAAGACCGTGGTGGCATTCTGGGAATGGCGGTCATTCTGACGACCAGTTCAAGTGGCAGTCGAACGAGTCCTGTAAAACGAGGTTTTTGGGTCGCCAGGCACCTACTCGGTCAACATTTTCCTCCACCGCCTGAAGACGTTCCGGAGTTACCCAAAAGCGAAAAAGAATCGACGAAAACCATCCGAGAATTGCTCAAGGAACATGCGGCGCATCAACAATGTGCAATGTGTCACAAGCATTTTGATTTTCTTGGGCTGTCGATGGAGGGATTTGATCCGATTGGAAGGCGGCGGACGAAAGATCTGGCCGGTCGAGTTGTCGACAATTCCTGGGACTTGAGAGATGAAACCAACCGTGGGATGAGTCGTCTGATCGAGTTTGTTGAAAAAGAAAGAAAACAACAATTTGTTAAACTGTTTTGCCGAAAGCTGCTTGGTTATGCGTTGGGGCGCTCCGTTACACTTTCAGATCGATCACTGCTGGAAAAAATGGAGAAAAAGCTTCGTGAAAACGGGTATCGATTTTCCGCAGCGGTGGAGACGATCGTGCTTAGCCCGCAATTTACGACCATTCGTCAGCGAGATTTCACGCTGCGAAAAAAAGATTCGACCGATACAATAGATGCTGACTCCACTCACAATTAATTTCACCCAGTCCCACTGATTTCTTTCTCCGATGAAAAGCAACAAACTGACACGACGAATGGTTTTGGGCGGCGTTGGCGCAACGGTTGCTCTGCCTTGGCTTGAATCGTCAAAACTATTTGGAATCGACTCCAAAATCACTTCGCCCAAACGTTTTGGATTTTTGTTTTGGGGAGACGGAATTCATCCGCCCGAATGGTGGTCAAAAGGGCAGGGCGAAAGCATGGAGCTTGGTCCAGCGTTCAAAAGTTTGGAGTCGGTAAAAGGTAAAGTCAATTTTGTTCACGGGCTGCAGCACCCTGGGGATGTTTGCGGTGGTCATGCGAAAGGAGCGGCGGGAATCCTGTCCGGAATTCGACCCGTGGGAGGCCGTGACATAAAGGCAGCCACCAGCATGGACCAGGTCTTGGCAAAACAGTTCGGTGATGAGACTCCACTTTCCAGCCTGGTGCTTGCGTGCGAAAGGCCAGTCAGCGGTTTTCATGAGTCGGGTTACTCAATGATGTATGCCTCGCATGTGTCATGGCGTTCCCCAGTTTCACCCGTTCCCAGTGAACTGCATCCATCACTTGCATTCGATAGCCTGTTTGCAGGAAAGGGGAACCGAATTCACTTGAGTGTTCTCGATCATGTTCGGGAGCAACTTGGGGATGTTACCCGAAAAGTTTCAGGGGCCGACAAGAGAAAATTGGATGAATACGCTTCATCGATACGCGAAGTCGAGAATCGTTTGAAGCGAATGCATAGACGAAACTCGGAAGAAAAACTGGACAACGCATCTTCTGTTCAGGCACCGCGTCCCAAGGATGGAATTCCTAATCAACTGGATGAGCATGTTCGATTAATGTGCGACGTTATCGCTCTGGCGTTTCAGACGGACCGAACCCGGGTGAGCACGCTGGTGATGGCGAATAACCTGTCCGGCCAGGTCTACCCGTTTCTGGGATTGAATGTCGATCATCACAACTATTCTCATAATTGCCAGAAGAAAGAGTACGCCGCCATTACCCGATTCTGGGTTGAGCAATTTGCCTATCTAGCAAAGAAACTGGATGGAATTCAGGAAGGGGATGGCACTGTGCTGGACAACAGTTGTTTGATGGCCGCGAATGAACAGTGGACATTTCATAGTGCACCGAAGGTCCCCTGTCTGATGGCGGGATCGCTTGGCGGCAATTTGAAAACTGGCCGAACCGTCGATTTCGAATCGTCGTCGAATCGGAAGATGTCATCACTCTATTTGACGCTGATGAAAAAAATGGGCGTTGAAATCGACCAGTTTGGTAACTCGAAAGAACCGCTCGAAGGCTTTTAGTAACGGATCGTTTCACAGGTTTCTTCTAGATCGAGCGAAGTTGTGGTCGTTTTAACCCAATGATGCTTTGATTTTTGGTGACTTCGCCAGGTAGCAGGTACGCGCCGTCGTACCGTCGGCGTTTAAAAACGGGAAAACAAGGTGGTGCGATGGCGGGGGCCCGCGGAGTTTGAAATTCCCAACCCGCTGCGTCAGGGAGGGATGGTTGTTTGAAACGTCAAATTCCTCGCCTACGCAGTCTAAGCGTAGGGGTCGCAGAGAAGCCGGAGCGTGTTGGATTTTTTTGCATTGTCATCGATCGCTCCGTAGTTCCAACGCTTTTCGGATTGCGCAAGTGATTGTCATATTGGATGAATCACGAAGTGATGGCATTTTCTAGCCATGGGCCGTATCACACTACAAACCAACAAAACTTCAAGGAATCAAACGTGCGAAAGCTTCACTCTAACCAGCTTCGATTTGACTGTCTTCCGATTTAGCGAGTCACGCTTGAATTTGAATTTCGAGATAAAATGGTGCCGCTATTGGCGTCGCTGCAATATCTTTATTCTCAAAAAGCATTGTGGGATCAGGTCATTCAGCAGTTGATTGCGGTTGACGTCAACCAAACAACTTTGCCAGCAGATCTCTCGGACACTTAATCTTTGTGTCAACAACTGCGGTGATCCAATCGTTCAATCCATGTTTCTGGTAGGCGTTGTGCCTGCGGTAGGCTCCTCGGGCCTTCTTGTGCATGTTGATTGTGACATGAAAGATTGTGATCATGAAGCAACTCTGATCGCGATCTGCAATCAGGCCGCTCCCCTACAGTTTGAAATTTCGCGATCGATCCATCGAAAGTGACTGCCGAAACGGATTTTCTCTGTTTCAGCGACATCGCATGGAGGAAGCAATGAATAACTTGGCAAAAATCAAATAGGCAAAAATCAAAAAATGGGTTGGTCACAGACTGGACATTGAAATTGAACGGCGTATGCGGCGTTTGGCCAACGGTTCTACACGCCAGCGGTTACACTTTGGTCGTTGGCGGTCATACAGCAGAAGGATGCATTGTTCAAACGACACTTGAGTTAGTCATTTTTAGTTTGGTTGATGCTCGCTTTGAACGGCGTCTCGATCCGCGAACAGGATTTCTGGAATTAGAGGTCCGATCGGCTGGAGCCCCGAAGTTCGGCAGTTGAGCAATGCAAAACATGTCCGTAATCAATCCGGTTTGAATTGACATGTTAGACGCAGCGACGGATCTTGAATGTTGTTCTCAGACGGCATTCTGTTCTCGGGCACCATTCTGTTCTCAGACGCCATGCTCACGCCAGCAGAGGGCATTTGTTCGGTGTGCGAGTGTTTAGCTCATGCGGGGGCCACGCTTAAACGACAATGCGTTCATCCATTCGTTTTTTGGTGCTTTCAAGGACACGAATGAACGGGATATGGTTCGACGCATTTTCTGATAAGGCTTGGAATTCTACATCGACTTTTTTGGCAGTCTCGAACAAGTCGAACTCATCCCAACTCTCGTCCAGATGCATCAACTTCTCAATTCCCTGAGGCTCTTGGCGTAGTGCATCACGCATTAGCGACGAAATCGCGGTGGCAGCGACAGAGGTTTTTCGCAGTTTGTCATCTTTGAGTATATCTAAGCCGTAATGATGGAAATAAATGCAGCAAACCAATTCATCCGGAAACATCCACGACAACATAATGTGCGCTGAGGCTTGCGCATGGTTCCAGCCGAACCTCTCCTGTTCGAACATCGTAAGGTTAGAAGTTTGATTCTGATCATTTGCAAACTCCAAGTAATCATTCACAAGTTGATTGGTGATCATCGGCAGCAGGAAATCTTGAAGCATTCCGGCTGTATACGCCAAGTCCATATCGGCACCTAGAAGCCTTGCGATCTCTTTTGCGAACAGTGATCTCTCGAGGTTCATGTTCCAAAAGTTCTGAAAGTTGATGAGCTTTGAAGACGATGACTTCATCGATTCTTTTAAAACGCTCGCCGTCAGATGAAGAAGTGTTCCCTTAATTCCAACAGTCAATAAAGCCTGTTTCACGGATGTTACCCTTGCGCGGCCACTTCCTGTTTTGCAAGAATTGACGTTTTTCAGCAGCTCGGCGCTTAACCCAGCGTCCGATGCGACGATTTGGCTGAGTCGATTTGTGTCGACATCAGGATCGGCCGCCAAGTTCCTGAATTCGGTTAACGCGCTGGGCAAGACCGGAAGCTTTATCGATGGCGGTAATGCCGCTTCCGTTCCGTCCGCAACGATCGTCTTTCGTAGCTTTTCCCAATCAATGCTTGGCAATTTATTTTCCTGCTTTTTAAAAACTGAGGGTCACTCAGATTGACCGCTGAAAACCCATTGATTGAAAAAGGGCCAATTCACCAGAAGCAGCGAGTTTTAGTACATCGATAGAATCGTATGGAACCACAACCTTGCGATTGCCGGCGAGATCGGGGCCATCTCGTTCGAGCAGCAGCAGGCCGGCAGAAATGAGAAAGTTGATAAACGGAATCGTTTCGCCTTGTTTTGTTGTAATCGCTCCGCGACGCTTGACAATGTCTGGCCAATTCTCAAAGAGTGGTTGCCAATGTTGTGATGTTGTCATGGGGTAGGTCTCCTACTACTTCGGACCAAATGAATGGCCGCTTCTGTTACATCAGGTTTTTCCGCTTATTCCGGCAACAACCGTTTGCGTGAAATTATGATGATTAGTATTTTTTTTGGTATCGGAAAAGTCTACTTCAGGGTTCAACGTTATTCGTTTCCAACAAATGAGACTTGTTTGATTTATTGGTGATCTGCGGCGGTTTAGGGCCCGTCTCGGGCAACGTGAGTCGTGGGTCACCGACTTGGGGCTCACGAAATAATCCCAATCCCACGTAGGGCAGACAATGGTCCAGGTGATTTGCCTGAAAAAAGCACAAACAGTCACTTTTGAATAGATGGCTTTATTTGTCCCGACACATAAAGAGGTCTCGGAATCAAGTAACGTAAGTCGGTTTGGTGCTACAAACCAGGCGATGATGCTCTTTGGTTTAAGCGTAGGGTTAAAATTCGATCCGACGTGTTTTTTTACCTTTTTGAGGGATTCGGATGATTTGCTTTGGGATCAAAACCGGAACGGTGATATTAGGTTTTGAATGAAAAGCGAGTTCTTCTTGGATCCTTTTGATGGCTTATACCGAAAAGTTGCAGGGCATATGGAGAACGCAGTCGAGACGGAAAAGCTGCAAAAATCGGTAGATCGTGGTGCGAATTCTAATCAAACACGAACAACGGATTAGTGAGGCTACTTTCCAGATTCAGACTGGTCAGAGGGGGTTGCATCGAGTTGATCCCGAACATTTTTTTGTACTGTGATTGCGGCAAACATACACAGCACATAAGACATCGCATAAAAACCTTTTTCCTCCAGATTAAGATTTTTGGCATTGAACAGGCCAATCGCCAGCAATGCCACAGCCATGATCATTCCCGCCCAGCAAATCCCGAAATACATGTCAGAAACGAGGATTCCATCGATTCTGTCTCTCACGCTTTTTTGCAGCGATACGGCTCCAAACATTCCGAACGCCAACACCACAAAGTAATAACCTTTTTCTTCGATGCCCATTCCCGCGTTCCAAAGCCCGATCAAAAAACCGGAGAGGCCGACTGCAAGGGCGATCCAAGAAGCTATAACGTAAGCCGGTGATATTTGGTTTGGTTTTGCATTCATGATTAATCTACCTTTCGCTTAATTTGATTGCTAAGAGACTTGCCCTCTGTTATATCCTACTAAAGCCCATTTGATTCTGATGTTTCTGAAAAAGTCGAAGAGTTCTTGAATTTGAACAGCCGTTTGGGGGATGTCCCGTTTATTGTTAAAAGTAGTTATGGGTCTCGAAATATTGAAGGTTCCTGTGGTTTGGCTTAGGCGGCAAGCGAACCCTTTCTTTAGCTCGCGTTAAGTCGCAAGCTTCAAGTGTTACAGATCGGACGGTGGTTTGGCCAAAGTTTTTGAAGGAACACGAATCGAATAATGTAATCAGCGTGACTTTAACTATTCAGGATGGTCTGGATTGTCAGGTTATGTTTCTGTCGGATGAATCACGCGAAAATTTCGATTTGTACCGCTAACGGGTTTTTCCACGCTAACGGCCTCGCAGGGATTCCGGTATCATGCTGTGTCATAAGATTTGAAATTCGGAGCCTCGGTTTTGTATGACATTGGGTTGATTATCGTCGGATTAGCCGGCCTTTTAGTCGGGGGAGAATTGCTTGTCCGTGGTGCGACAGTGATTGCCAAGACGTTTGGGATGAGCAGCTTGATTATTGGCTTGACGGTGGTTTCGATCGGTACGAGCGCACCAGAACTTGCGATTTGTCTTGATTCTGCGTTTAAAGACAAACCGGAAATTGCGTTGGGAAACGTGTTGGGCAGTAACATCGCCAACGTCCTGCTGATTTTGGGAATTACGGCCTTGGTGATGCCGATTGCGATTCACAAAAAAATAGTGCAACGTGAAGTCCCGATCATGATTGGCGTTTCGATCTTGTTTTCAGCGCTGGCAATGGACGGTGTTATTGATTTTTGGGACGGTGTGATCCTTCTGGCGACGATGGTTGGTTTTCTCTTGTTTCAATTTGGAATGGTGCGGCAGGCAAAGAAGCAGCGGGTTGCCGAAGAGAAAGCGGAGAAAGCGGAGAAAGCGGCCAAATCTCGATTGGCTAGTGAAAGCACCGATTTAGTAACCGAAAATTCAGAAGCCGATACAGACGACGCAAAATCGGTTGACCGAGAAAAATCCGGTATTGTCGTCGAGATGCTTCTTAGCGTTTTCACCCTGATTATCGGAGTCAGTCTTTTGTGGTTGGGTGCTGGCTGGATGGTCAAGGGAGCATCAAATTTTGCGGAAGCAATGGGGGTCAGTCAGTTGGTGATTGGACTGACGATTGTGGCGATGGGTAGTTCAGCACCTGAGATTGTTACATCGTTAGTCGCTGCGTTTCGTGGTCATGCGGAGATGGCAGTGGGGAATGTCATTGGCAGCAACGTTTCCAATATTGCGTTGGTAATGGGGGCGACAGCAACTGTCTCAGATGGCGTCGTGGTCCCAGGTCCAGCAATGCAATTTGAATTTCCCGTATTGTTAGCATCAGCGATTGCCTGCCTGCCTATTTTTGCACGGGGAAATCGAATTGATCGCTGGGAAGGCGTCTTGTTCCTGCTCAGCTTTTTTGCCTTTCTCGGCTGTCTGTTTGTTAGATCAAGCGAAACTTATTCGTTTCCGCGGATGAATGCGATGGCTTGGCGTATTACGGCGCCGCTGGTCGCTGTGACGATGATTGTCGTCATCTTAAGGATTTTGAAGAAACGCAAATCCTTGTCCAATGGCGATTAACAGGCGATCGTTTTGAATTACTTTTGGGACACGCCAATTGTCAAAGGTAAAATGCGATGAAGCGTCCGGTTTGCTCGGCGTTTGCTCGGCGTTTGTTCGGCGGAATTGTTAAAGAGAATGCCTTAAAACAAACGGGAACTACTTTCGGACAAGAGACGAAATTGAATAACGGAAACAACGATCATTCGGCGTCGCGGAAATCACTCTTTCCTATGGAGTTGGTTGATTTTGAGCATTACATGCTTGCGGATGATTCTCCTGAATTCCCGATGACGATCCCGGTCAAGCTAGAGATGTCTGGAGAGGTCGATCGAGTTGCATTTGAATCGTCGTTTAATCTCGCGTGCGCTCGTCATCCATTCTCAAGCGTTCGTGTTGAGGAGCGGGAAGGGCGTTTTTTTTGGATTGCATCTGAGCCGCCAAAAATCTCATGGGTGGATTCATTGCCAGATTTTGTTGAAATCGATCTGCGAAATGAAACAGGAATGAAGGTTTTTGCGAAACGAGAAGATCTCGGGGTTTCGATCTTTTTAGTCTTTCATCATTCTGTCACCGACGGCGGCGGAATCGCTCAGTTTGTCGAAGATTGGATGATTGCTTACAAACGAACAGGCGACGTTGGCGAGGCCATTTCAATGCCGCTTTTAAAACCCGATCAACTCAAAAATCGCGGTAAATTGGGCATGAGCTTGTGGCAATATTTGCTGCGTCCGGTTCAGGAATTCTGCGGAGCCGTTGGTGTCGCCGAATATTTTTCTCATCGCCCGGTCGCGATGGGGCCGCAGCGATTGGATTCGGGATTTTCACTCGGCAAAAAGCCCGGGAATCGACGTTTCACATTCCGCTTTTCAGCTTCAGAAACGAAAAGCCTTGTTTCACTGTCAAAGCAAACCAAATACCCAATCAATGACCTGTTGTTAGCAGCGTACTATTCAGCCTGTCAAACTTGGCTTGAAAAAAATCGACCTGAAGACTCCGATCGGCATTTACGAATGATGGTGCCGATGAATCTTAGGAAGGAAACGGAGGCAACCCTGCCGATGTGTAATTTTGTCTCGATGATTTTCTTGGACCGAAAGCCGGGACGATCGAAAACAGTTCGGAGCGTTTGCTGGTACGTATGGCTCGAGATGTCAGCGATCAAAATCATGCGGTTAGGCTACACCTTCATTCACATGATCCGAGTTTTGCGTTGGTTAGGTTGGTTGCCAACGCTATTGCGTCGCGATCGTTCGATCGCGACTTCTCTGCTCTCGAATATGGGGCGAATCTATGCAGATTCGAAATTGCTTAATTCTGAATCAAAAATCGAAAGCCGCGGTTTAACGCTAGAGTCGATGGCGTTTTTTCCACCTGTTCGCGAGTTTTTATGGATGTCCGCATTGGTTTCGACTTACGCTGGGCAGATGCAATTTAGTTGTTCGTTCTGTGAAGATGCGATCTGCAGGAAGGACGTCGAGTCCATTATGGAATCCTTGAAGCAAAATTTACTTGACAATTTCGATATGAAAAAAGCGAAGTCATCTAAATCGAACGGTGGACCGGAATGAGACAAAGCGTTTTGTAAACGAAGGAAGAAGTTGGTTCTTGAACGACTTGGGATTTATGACCAAAATGCGACGAAACCATAATTGATGTGTGAAATGTGATCACCTCGATTTATGCTGGATGGAGATTGGAATTCGATAAATACTTGATGCTCACTGAAAGAATACTTTGAAACGACTGCCAATTCTTCCGCAAGGGTGGGATGTCCCTCAGATATTTCGAGATCGACTTGGTGATGATTACGGCCGCCAACGCATCATGTATCATGACGGGCATTTGCTGTTGGTGCTCCATGCACCGCCGGAACCGAATCAAAACGCTCGTGAAGGTCGTGTTTTTTGGAGAAAGCCCAATGGCGATTGGGCGGCAAAGGATGGCGGTGGCTTTGCGGCGTTAAAAAAGCACTTTTTGGAATTCGAGAAAGTGCTTGAGGTTTGTGAGCAGCAAGGTGAGGTGGCAGAGAGTCCTCGCGAATATTTTTCCGCAATTGAAGGCCTTGCCCCGATTCAGCGAACTGCCTCAAATTTATATCACGTAATGCAGGAGGCTCGAAAAACGGTCTCGGAGGATCGCAGCTTGATTCTGCTACGTGACGAGTCCTATCAGTTTTCGCGGCGGGCGGATCTGGAATTTGCATCAGCGAAAAACGGACTCGAGTTTTCCATGGCAAAAAAAACAGAGGAGCAAGCGGATGCGACTTACCAAATGAGCGTCGCATCACACCGCTTGAATTTGCTCGCCAGCTTCTTTTTTCCGATCGTCACTGTCGCTTCCATTTTTGGAACGGGACTGATCCACGTCAATCAAAACTATGCTTCGGCAACCTTGGCGGGACTGATGTTGTTCGGTTTGATTTGCGGATCAATTCTGACTTTTTTTGTGACCCGGAGAGCCAGGAGGCACAAGAGAGAAAAATGAGCAGTAAACAGCAACGGGTTGCCGCAATGTTTGTTTTGTCTCTTTACGTTGGATTTTTCCCACAGATGGTATCTGGAGGGAAATCGAGGATTGATTCTAATTCGCCCATCGCATCCAATGATTCGTAATAAAGCTGCGGGTCGCAAAGATCATCTGGAGTGAGTTTTGTGCGGTAATGTTTTAGTACCCAATCGACCAGTTTTTGATACAGCGTTTCGTTTAGTCTAACGCTTTGGTGCATTGAACTCAGTTCATCGTCGTTCATAACGACTCTTAATCGCAAGCAAGCAGGCCCACCACCATTGTTCATGCTTTGGCGGACATCTGGATAATAGACGTGGTTGATTGGGTTGTCCGAATGAATGATCTGGTCAATTGCGGATGCTGCGCTGGTGATGTTTTGACATTCTGTCGGCGCGATCAAAGCCATTTCCCGATTGGGGAGAGTGACGAGTTGCGAGTTGAATAGATAGCTGGCTACAGCATCTTTTAAAGAAACTTGTTCACGTGTGATTTCGATGACTGAAAGATCAGATCGGTAGATGTCATTGAAAGTTCTCGAGAGATTCTTCAGCTGCGATTGTTGTTCATCAAACGCGTCCTGATGACACAAAATAACGTACTCGTTGGCGACAGCCACCACGTCATTGTGAAACGCACCAGCATCGATTGCGACAGGATTTTGCTGAAGAAAAAAAGTGTGAGAATTCGCGAGATGGTGATGCCGGCTGATGGATTGGAATGCTTGCAGCGTTTGACGTGCGGGAAATTTGACTGGTTTGGCAAGGTTCGCGTTAAGAGCGTTTCGACCGAAAACGAAAACCTCAATCGCCTGATCGGAATGGCAGGGAGTCAATCGCATATGATTTGCAGCCCCTTCGTCGGAGAGGGCCGCCGCCGGTCCAAGAGGTGAATGAACGACCGCTTGTTGAGTTGCATCGGGCGCCGAGGGGCCGTAAAAGATTGCTTTAAGGATTTTTTTTGTTTGGTTTGCCTCAATCGATCGATGAATTCCACTCGTCAGATTTGCAGGAGTGATATGTAATTTTTGGTCTCCGCAATCGACACTCGGAGAGACTGTGGCGGCATTGGCGGTCCACATGCACGCCGCACTATTTGCTGCGGCAAGCAATACTTTGTCCCCTTTCGCAGCGTTTTGGATAAGTTCTTTTGGTGAACCTTGGAATCCACACGCTCGTAAAAAAGACAGTTGGGGCCGTAGTTGAGGTGGCAAAACCGCCTGTTCAACGCCCAGTCGCTGGACCATTGCCATTTTTTCTAACCCTTGCAGGGCGGCAAATTGTGGATTGGCGATTTGGTTTTGATTGGCCACCGATGCGATATTGCCGTAAGAAAGCCCCGCGTAATTGTGGGTTGGTCCGACAATTCCATCAAAGTTAACTTCTGTAGTTGGCAACATGGATTTACTTTTTTCCAAGGAACAATTTGCTCTGCCGTCATCGAACATTGCGGCATAAGATGGATAGTCACAGAATGTGATAATGCAGGATTCGTGAAAAGGCAATGTGACCAAGATTCGCGACCCAAAGATGCGATTGTTTTCCGGCGTGTCGGTAGAACACATTCATGAAACGTAAAAACGTCGAATTTGGAAAGTAAGAGTTTGAGTCGAAAGAATAAAAGAATACCCGAGGAGTCAACAGCGGAAGCATCTGAGAGTCATCCAACTGACTCTGTTGACAACGATGTTGATTCAATTGGCGTCGCTGCGGGGCAAAAGCCAAAGGCAAAAACACGAATTTGGGTCGTGGTATTGGGACTGGCGTTGCTGATTGTGGCAATTGCGTTTGTGGCACCCTTTAGCATCAACTCGTACGCAAAATTGAATGCGAAGAATAGCGTGGCTCAGTTTAAGTATGACGAGGCCATGTCGTGGTTGACATGGGCCGAAGGGTTCGGTTCGAGTGATCCAGAACTCTTTTTTCTCAAAGCAAGGATTTTTCGGAAAACTGGAAAACCTGATGAATTCGAGACAGCGCTTGCCAAAGCGAGGGCACTGGGTTTGCCGGAGAGTGACATGGCAAACGAACGGTTGCTTCTTGGGGGGCAGTCAGGTGACTTGCGTCCGTTGTTGGATGGGCTTGAGAACATTGCGGGCGGTACTGAACAATTTGACCCTCAGGAGGTCTACGAGGCAGCGACAAGTGGGTTTCTAATGACCGGTCGATTTGCGGATGCCGCAAATTTTATTGACAAATGGAAAAAGGATTTTCCGGATGATCCAAACCAAAAGTTTTTCGAAGCTGTTTTGCTGATTCAAATCGGACCGATTCAGAACATTCCCGGCGCTGCTGGCAAAGCGACCGAATTGCTGACAGAGGTTGCCGTGGAATACCCAAATCATTTTCGAGCACAGATGACGCTTGGCGATTTGCTCTTCAATCAAAATGAAATTGAAGCGGCCTTACGGCGATTTCAAATTTGTGAATCGAACCCTGATGCGGGCGTACTGCCAATGTTGCGGTCCGCGCAATGTCTTGGTCGACTAGGAAAGCAAGATTTGGCGAAAGAGAAATACGCAGCGGTTTTGGAAGTCGAATCGGAAAACATTGACGCACAAGCAGAACTTGGGAAGTTACAGTTCAACGACGAGGAATATGAAGCAGCGTTGAAGAACCTGGAAGCGAGTTATTCAAAGCGGAAGTGGGATTTCGATTTAGCAAATAGTCTAGCCCGCGTCCTGCAGATTTTTGATCGCACAAAAGAAGCGGACGAATTGTTTGCTCGGTCAAAAGAGATTCGCAGTAAATTGAGTGATATTCAGGATCTTAAAGTTGAAGTGGAAAAAGGTGGAGGCATCGAAAAGCGAATTCAACTGGGCGAATTGTTATTGCAATATGGCGATCCAAAACATGGTTTGATCTATATTCAATCGGCGTTGGATGAAGATCCAGCCAATCCAAAAGCGAGGTCCGTTCTGCAAGGTTATTT